>JALVDO010000602.1 GCA_027008975.1 Saprospiraceae bacterium
CATTGACGTACTCGCCCCGGCGCATAACCTCGATAGCCTAAAAAAAGTACTCAAAGATTTGGGTAAACGACACTATCGCCCCCTGAGAGGAAATGAGGAATAAGTTATTGGATAATCACCCCCTCAAATTCCTAAAATCGACAATCGTATCAATATCCATCAATATATGCTTATTGTCAAAGGGAATTTTCCTGATAAATTGCCGGTTATCCTGTACAACACCACGGCAACCTTCCGGCTCCTGGTGATTCAGTATTTCCTGTCCAAAATGTGAAGAGAAAAAGACGGGGTTTCCTTTTCTATTCGCGTAATATGGTACGAGAATTTCTTTCACTCCACTAACAGCATCTATCATTTGGTCGTAATCGGCACTTGTCAGAAAAGGCATATCCGAAAGGCAAATCAAATAGCCGTCTGTATGCTTATTACCTACGCGAATACCTGCCTGAATCGAAGACGTCATTCCGGAGAGGTAGTCGTCATTCGTGGTGAAACGAACGTTCACATTGGCAAGTAGCTGTTGTATTTTATCTGCTTCGTATCCGAGCACGACGATGATTTCATCCACCCTGCTTTGCTCCAACTGATGGATGACCGTCTCTATTATAGTCTTCTTCCGGAAGGGAAGCAATAGCTTGTTTTGCTTGCCCATTCTGCTCGAAGTGCCGGCTGCCGGTACAATTGCTGTTGTCATTGTGTTGTTATTTTGTTACTTCGCTCTCTAACGTGGTAGTTATTTTTGTATTTAATCATTCTTTTCCCGCAAAGGTACGCTAAGGTTTCGCAAAGACCGTAAAGCTCGCAAAGAGTTTCCCAATCTCTCACTCTCTCAATCTCTCACTCTCCAATTTTTTCCCGCTAAGGCACGCCAAGGTTCGTTTCGATTCTCATTCTCCCATTCGCCTTCTCGCCTATTCGCCATCTCGCTCATTCAAGTCCGCTTCCAAGTTGACACCTTCTTGTCCATAGGGACTGCGAAGTTATCACCTTGTCGCTCATTCCCTCATTCTCGCATTCAACCATTCTCGCATTAAATCATTAAATCATTCAATCATTAAATCATTAAATCATTCTCGCATTCAATCATTAAATCATTAAATCATTAAATCATTAAATCATTAAATCATTAAAAATACATAGAAAACGAGGGTGCTATTCAAAAATACATTAGTTTTACACCATAAAGTAAACCGTCAAAGATATAAATAGATGATTTACCTCGACTACAATGCAACAACACCGATCGAGCAGGAAGTTATTGATGAGATGATGCCTTACTTCCGTGAATACTACGGCAACGCAGCCAGTCGAACGCATTTATTCGGTTGGGATGCCCGTGAGGGTGTTGATCTGGCGAGGAAGCGAATAGCCTCGCTCATTGGTGTCCACCCAAAAGAAATCGTCTTCACCTCAGGCGCTACCGAATCTATTAACCTTGCGTTAAAAGGACTATTCGACACGGGGCAAAAAGTGGGCAAAAATCATATTATCACCGTAAAAACAGAACATAAAGCAGTGTTGGATACTTGCCTATACTTGCAAAAAATCCGCGATGCCCATATCACTTACCTCGATGTCAACGACAAGGGTCACATCGACCTCAACCAACTCCGTGATGCCATCACCGATAAGACCCTGCTCGTATCCATTATGTATGCCAATAATGAAACCGGACTACTTCATCCAATCGAGGAAATCGGAACGATCACACGCGAAAAAAACGTACGTTTGTTCTCCGATGCAACACAAGCCATAAGTAAAATCGATGTACAACCCCGCAAATTGGGAATTGACCTGATGGCGTTTTCGTCACATAAGATATATGGCCCCAAAGGTATTGGTGCTCTTTATGTCAGAAAGGGAATCGAGATACAGGAGCAACAAAACGGAGGTGGCCACGAGCGAAAAAGACGCTCAGGTACCCTCAATGTACCCGGTATTGTAGGTTTTGGGAAAGCGGCCGCTATCGCGCAGCAGCATTGGAAGACAGATAGTGAAAAGTTAGAAAAACTACGCAATTATCTCGAAGCGAATTTGCAGCAAAATCTAGAAAATATAACTATCAACGGAGACATCGCTAACCGGATGCCCAACGTAAGTAATGTTCATTTCGAGCACGTTGAATCCGAACAATTGATGCTCGCACTCAGCACCCACGTCGCCCTGTCAGCCGGCTCTGCCTGCAACTCGGCATCCGTGCTGCCTTCACACGTACTCAAAGCAATGGGCTTATCCGATGAAGGTGCCTTGTCCTCCATTCGATTTAGCCTGGGACGACCTACAACTCAGAAGGAAATCGACATAGTTATCCGGAAAATAAT
>JALVDO010000603.1 GCA_027008975.1 Saprospiraceae bacterium
ATGGATTTGCGGTCGGATGATACCTGGATGTTCAATGGTGAACACCATGCCTTTTTCCATGAACGGGCACTAGCAAGTTGGACCACCACCGTATATGGAACGGTAGTCAATCACGTGATGGATAATCTGAGCAAAAATTTAGACCCACGAATGGTCAATGCTGTGACCAATGCCTTCACGCGTAATTACGGGGGCAGAACAGAAGGGATTTGGAAGTTTGGGCATAAGAAAATGTATCTTGGAGCAGACTACCGGTTGGAAACAGCACGAGGAAAGCGAACGCGAGAAATGCTACGTGGACCGGCTGCCGGCAAGACCTTTACTGATAATGTTTGGCAGGAGAGTGCCATCTCAAAACTGGCAGTATTTGGAGAATATCATCTGCCGACTGATTTTATGAATCTGGTATTTTCTGCTCGATTGGAGGTGAATCATGCCGAGACAAATGACCCTGCCGAAGAGTTTGTTAGCGTCAATCCTAATCGTAGTATTTCTCAATTGAATCCGAGTTTTAGCTTTGGAGGGTCACGGATATTTGAGCGTGGATTGGTGACAGGTGTATGGATTGGACGGGCGCAGCGTAGTGGCGGACTATTGGAGCGATATATCAATTTCCTCGCTGCCGGGCAAGACCCCTACGAATTATTGGGCAGCCCGATGCTCAAGCCGGAAGCCAACAATCAGATTGATGTCAAGGTTGGTTATCGCGGTAAAAAATCAGTACTGGATGTGAACCTGTTTGCTTCTTATATGACGGATTATATCTCAGCAGAAATAAGAGAGGACCTTACTCCAAAGTTGCCGACTAGTCCGGGCGTACGCCAGTTTGTAAACATTGATAGAGCGAGAATGTATGGCTTTGAAGCGGTGTGGTCGCAGATGTTATGGAAGGGAGTTAGTCATCGTCTGAGTCTTGCCTATACCAATGGTCAGAATTTGGTCATCGACGAGCCGCTACCGGAGATAGCTCCCATGGATTTGCGCTACTCATTGATTGGTCATTTCCTCGGGGATAAATTGGAGGTGGAAGGAACGTACCGTCACGTTTGGGCACAGGATAGAGTTTCAACAGCATATAAAGAGGGAGCATCTCCTGCCTTTTCGCTGATTGATATTAAAGCAGGATACGAACTTGGAAAATATTTTCAGCTATCAGCAGGTGTGCAAAATCTACTCGATGTCGCTTACTATGAGCATTTGAGTCGGGTGATAAAGGCAATGAACCGTCCATTGTATGCCCCCGGAAGAAATATTTTTGTGGCACTAACCGTAAAGTTTTAGAATAAGCAGTTGCAAAAATTGATTTTAACGTTGTTTTGGAAGGTGGCTCTTAAGTGGGTCACCTTTTTTTATTGTAAAAAAGTAACTACTTATGAGTAGTACACCATTTTTGTTCCGGAAATGCCTTTTTTGATTTAAGAACAAGGAACGTGAAGAACACCGAATCGAAGATACTGCCTTGTGCTGATAGGTATAACCTCATCAGTACAGGCGTAGCCTCGTCAGTACTCAACACCGAACACCGATTTAAGATTTATCAGTCGTTTCCCAAATTGAACTTCAGTTTGTTTAAAACTTCTAAAATCGGCGTTCGTTAATCGGTGTTCAGCTTGCCCGCACCGGTACGCGCCCGTATGGGTTGCGATAGCAAATAGGGATATTCTTTTCATGTTAATTATCTATTCGCCATTCCGCATTTTTTGATTTAAATCATAAGGTGATAGGTACTTACAACTCATTTTTGTCACAGCACTTGGGCAGTTAAAAAAAATGAAAACTTTAATTGTGATATTCATCACGAAAAAAAACATTAAATATGGTTTACTTTGCTGTCGCAAGTCGAATAGAATATTGTTAGGTTTTATTTGACTTAGTGAGAATTATATAGGGGGTTAACAGAGTGGGGCAATCGCTTCGTTTATGCTCCGTTTCGATTCAAAAGAAAAATACTGATTTACTATGAATAATTCCGGTGGATGGACGGATACAAAGGCAGGTAAGGCTTTGGAGTCGCGTCTTAACGATGAGCAAGTCGTCAATGCAATGAATCGTATATTGGATAGGCTAGATGTCATTGAATCATCGCTTAATGCCCTGCACAACGCACCGGGAATGATAAGCATGGTGGCAGATATGACCGACGATGCTGTTCGGTCGGCTTCCGAGAGAGGGCTCGATATTGATGAGCGACTGCGGTCGGCGCTTGCCATTGCAGAGAAATTGACGGCTCCCTCGATGGTCAAAAAAATTAATGCGGTAGTGGATGCAGCGGATCAGGCCTCCGGAATGGTGAGTATGACCGTTGACATCATTGACGATACGGTAAAAACAGCAGCCGAAAAAGGAGTAGATATTAATGAACGCCTTGGTTCTGCTCTGGTCCTTGCAGAAAAGTTGACTGCTCCACACGTTGTTGAGCAAATCAATAATATGCTGGATATGCTAAACCAAAGTTCAGGGCTGATTGCAATGGCAACCGATAGCTTTGATAATATCATGCAAGTCGCAATTGACAAGGGTGTTGACCCACAGGAGTTTGTCTCCCAATTATTTGGGGTGACGACCAAGTTGGCACATTTGTTAACTACAGAGGAGATGAAAGAATTAATTGATGGAGGTATTTTTGACGTTGGGACGCTGAAGGTGATTGGTGCAGCTTCTGCCGCTTTGGTGGAGAGCAATGAGGTTCCTCCAAAGAAGGTTGGACTTTTTGGAGTGATGCGTGAAATGAAAAATCCGGATATGCAAAAGGCATTGGGCTTTTTGACCACCTTTGCCCGTTTGTTTGGTAAGAAACTGGGATAATTGGGTAGTTATATTTAATAATTGATAAAAATTTTACTTTATGGCACATCATCAGGTTATTGTTGTTGGCGGGGGTACTGCGGGCCTTGCAGTTGCATCATTATTGAGGAACCAGGAAAATCCTCCTGAAGTGGCTATTATTGAGCCTAGTGAGAAACATTATTATCAGCCAATTTGGACATTGGTCGGCGCCGGTGTCTTTAATCGGGAGATTTCAGAAAAAGATGAAGCTGATTTTATTCCGGAAGGTGCTACCTGGATAAAAGAATATGTCGAGTCGTTCGATCCGGATAATAATTCTCTCACAACCAGAGATGGTACGAGCTATACGTACGATTACCTTATCGTAGCTGCGGGCATTCAAATCAACTGGGATGCTATACCCGGGCTGAAAGAAAGTGTGATGAATCCGGGTACCGGGGTGTGTTCCAATTATTCATACAATACTGTTAACTACACATGGGAAAACATCCAACACTTGAAAAAAGGAAGGATGATTTTCACACAGCCGAATACCAAGATAAAGTGTGGTGGCGCTCCTCAGAAGATAATGCATCTAGCTTGTCATTATCTTCAAAAGAACAATAGAAGCAATAATGTAGAAGTTGTTTTTGCTTCTGCCGGAGGAGGAATGTTCGCCGTTGAGAAATACAAAAGAACACTAGATAAGATTGTGAAACGAAATGGTGTTAACACTAAATTTGGTCACAACCTTATCGCGCTAGATCCCGAAAACAAAAAGGCGACATTTGAAGTACTCGAAACCGGAGAAAAAGTGGAAATGGAGTACGATATGATTCATGTTACTCCTCCGATGGGACCACCGGACTTTATCGCAAAAAGTCCATTAGCCGCCGAAGATGGCTGGGTAAGTGTGGATAAACACACATTGCAGCATACTAAGTACAGTAATGTGTTCTCTCTTGGCGACTGTTCTAACCTGCCTACTTCCAAGACCGGAGCCGCCATTAGAAAGCAGGCACCTACTGTTGTGGCAAACCTGGATGCTGTTATGAACAACAAGCCATTGCCAAAGTCTTATGATGGATACACCTCTTGTCCTTTGGTGACCGGCTACGGACGGCTGGTGTTGGCTGAGTTTGATTACAATAAGGAACCAATGGAGTCCTTTCCATTTGATCAGTCTCAGGAGCGCTACAGTATGTATGCGCTGAAAGCTTATGCCTTGCCCAACCTCTATTGGCATGGTATGCTGAAAGGACGAAAGTTTTAAGTAGTTACAAAAAAGATTTCCAATCATTGAGTGCGAAGCAATCGGTGAGTGGAAATCTTTTTTTATTACTTCCTCATCTTTCGATGAAAATGTCCCTGCTTCATTCTGAAAGCTAAACGCCCATCCGTTCTTTTAATGGGCGTGCCGAGTACCGCTTCACAATTTGGGCAGATGAGATTTGGGATGTCCTGAGGGCGTTTTACTTTAGGGTCATCAGTCAGGGAAGATAGCTGTGGTGGGGCTAATATTCTACTGAGGTAAGCTCGCAGGATGCTGTTGCCTTTTCCTATCTTTAAATAGACAAAAACCAATTCATCACAGTGTCCACAATGGATATTGAAAAGCGTTTGCTTCCCTCCTCCTTTTATTTTTACCTTTTTAAGCTGCATATTCCTGCAACAAAATTACAAAATCAATTGTTTTTGGGGTACATAGAGAACTTTTAGATAGATATCCTAACTCCACTTGCGAAAATCGGTGTAAATTTGGTGTTCCTTTGGAGGGAATTAAGAAAAAATAAATATGGTCAATCAGTCAAAGAGTAGGAGTACGACATTCATTGCGACCCCCTTATTAATTGCCGTCGCCCTGATTATAGGGATTGTTGTCGGACAGCGTTCGAATAAATTAGCAACGCTGCGGGTACTGGACGATTCCGGAGAACAGCCGGTCAATGCTTTGGGCACCGGTAGGGTAGAGGAGGTGATTCGTTACGTTGACGCCCGCTATGTTGAGGAAGAGGACGATGAAAAAATGATTAAAGATGCCATTCATGGTGTGCTGGAAAATCTCGACCCGCATTCGAGTTATATCCCTGCCGACCACCTGAAGGAGGTTAACGAAAATCTCAAGGGGGGCTTTTCAGGGATTGGAGTTGAGTATCTCATTTTAGACGATACGTTAACCGTTTTACGTACGTTGCCGGATGGGCCTTCCCTGAAAGCAGGTATTTTGCCGCACGACAGGATAGTTGCCGTTGACGATTCCGTCATTATCAATAAAAAATTGGATGCTAAAGGAGTTGGTAATCTATTGCGCGGACAGCGTGGTTCAGAAGTGAAAGTCACCGTCTGGCGTCCTTCGGAACGGGCTGTAAAGGAAATAACTATTATTAGAGGAGAGATTCCCAACCCAAGCGTTGATGTCGGTTTTATGGTTGATGACAAGACGGGCTACGTCAAAGTCAATCGCTTTAGTGCAACGACCCATAAAGAGTTTATGAAGCAGGTAGAGCGGATGGTCAAAAATGAGGGCATGAAAAACATCATCATTGATTTGAGGCAAAACCCCGGGGGCTATCTCGAAGAAGCGACCAAGATGTTGAACCAATTGTTTAAATTGGAAGGAACGATGTTGGTCTATACCGAAGGCAAGAACGGAAAAAACGAATACAAAACAACGGGACATCCCCTCTTTGATATTGATAACGTTGTTGTCTTAGTGGATGAAGGGTCCGCTTCTGCCAGTGAGATATTTGCAGGTGCTATTCAGGATGACGACAGGGGCGTTATCGTCGGCCGGCGCACCTTTGGCAAGGGATTGGTGCAGGAGCAGTATCCGTTGTCTGATGGTTCGGCTCTGCGTCTGACAATTGCCAAATACTATACGCCTAGTGGTCGCTGTATTCAGAAGCCATACGAGGATGCCGCCCATTATAATAACGAATTCGCCAAGCGGTTGGAGAGTGGAGAAATGGTCTCGGGTAAGAAAATCGCCGTATTGGACAGTACCGAATACCATACCGTCGGTGGTGATGTCGTCTATGGTGGCGGTGGTATCATTCCGGATATTTATGTCCCTTTTGATACGACCGTCTTTTTCACACAGACCTATACGGAGGCCATTCCCTTCGTTCGCCTATTCGCCTTTCGCTACGCCGAAGCCCATCAACAGGACATTAAAAACGTCAAAAACTTTAGGATTACCAACGACATATTAGATGCCTTCTACGCTTACGCCAAAGAAAAAGGAGCTAAAATAAATGAATCAGAGTTGCCGACGATTAATAAAGAAATCGCAAAAGATTTAAAAGCCTACATCGTCCGTTACCATCTCATGGAGCAGACCAATGAGCAATTTTATCGAATCTACCTGCAAGGAGATGAGGTGCTTGAGGCAGGTAGGGAGATATTGCAGGAGCGGGATCCTGTTGGGGCTGCGCGGCGTAGATAAAGGCAAACAAAACCAAAAATGATTCCCCAAAAACCACAACCAAAGACACAATGTTAGAATTTCTCTGTCTTTTTGCGAAGGCAAAAATAAAAAAACACCCCCATTTGACTTTTTTGACAAAACGCGTTACCTTTGCCCTTACGTTATGATAAAAACAATACTACATCATCGCCATCATATTTTCTTACCGCTTAGGTGAGCCGATGGTGTATTGTAGATAATATTTATATAATTTCATAAGAGCCTGCCTGAGTTTTACAATTCAGGCAGGCTTTTTTTGTGATAAAATACAAATATGGAGCTATTAAAAATCGCGGTTCAAAAATCAGGCCGGCTACACGATGACTCGATGAGACTGCTCAAGGAAGCGGGCATCAAATTCGACAATGCCGTTGACCAACTCAAAGCGAGGAGTCATACCTTTCCGGCGGAGGTTTTATTCCTGCGCAATTCGGATATTCCTCAATATCTGAAGGACGGTGTTGTCCATGCCGCCATCCTAGGAGAAAATGTCATCATCGAAAAGGGCGGACACTGTACGATTGTCCAAAAACTGGGTTTTTCCAAATGCCGGCTCTCACTTGCTGTTCCTAAAAATCAACCCTACGAGGGGCTTCATTTTTTTCAAAATAAAAAAATCGCGACCTCTTATCCCAATACCCTGAAAAAATTCTTAGACGAGCAGGGCATCCGGGCCGATTACCACCAAATATCGGGCTCCGTCGAAATTGCTCCCAATATCGGGCTGGCTGACGGCATCTGCGACCTCGTCAGTACCGGTAGTACCTTGTTTAAGAATGGTTTGCGGGAGGTACACACCATCCTACAATCGGAAGCCTGCCTCGTGCGCACCCAAAATCTCTCTGTGGGATTGACAGCCTTGTTCGACAAACTGACGTTCCGAATCAAGGCCGTCCAAGCATCCCGAAACAACAAATACATACTGCTCAATGTACCCAATGAAAAAATTGACACAATCGCCCAAATTCTTCCCGGTATGAAAAGCCCCACCGTCGTTCCGCTTGTACGCGAAGGTTGGAGCTCGCTGCACTCCGTTATCAGCGAAAACGACTTTTGGGAGGTCATCGACCAACTCAAAGCAGCCGGAGCACAGGGGATATTAATTGTTCCAATCGAAAAAATGGTATTATGATAAAGACAGTTAGGCAACCCGAAAAAAGTACATGGGCAGGACTTTGTGAAAGGCCAAAATTGGACGTTTCTAATTTGGAACAAACCGTGCAATCCGTTTTTGAGGGTATAAAAGCCAACGGCGATGATGCCGTGCGGGCTTATACCGGGCGTTTTGACCACGTTCGCCTCGAAAATTTCGAGCTAACAACAGATGAAATGGCTTTCGCCAAAACCAAAGTATCTTCCGAGCTAAAGGATGCCATTCGGCTCGCTAAAGAAAATATTGAGATATTTCACGAATCGCAGTCCATATCACCCGAAAAGGTAGAGACGACGCCGGGGGTGGTTTGCTGGCGTGAAGCTCGCCCCATCGAAAAAATAGGCATTTATATTCCGGGTGGTTCAGCTCCGTTGTTTTCCACGGTGTTGATGCTAGGTGTCCCTGCCCTAATTGCCGGTTGTCGGGATATTGTCCTATGTACACCACCGGATGCCTCCGGTCATATCGCACCCGAAATTATTTACACCGCCGACCTGCTCGGAATAAGAAAAATCTTCAAAGTGGGCGGAATACAAGCCATTGCCGCTATGACATTCGGTACAGAATCCATCCCTGAAGTCTATAAGATATTCGGGCCGGGCAATCAGTACGTCACTGCTGCTAAGCAGTACGCTCAACGCCTTGGCAAAGCCATTGATATGCCCGCAGGCCCCAGTGAGTTAATGGTCGTTGCGGATGATACGGCTATTCCTGATTTTGTTGCTGCCGATTTGCTTTCACAGGCAGAGCACGGACCCGATTCTCAGGTTGTATGTCTGACTACTAATGACGCTATCGCCCGAAAAATAAGTGATGCGCTGCAACGGCAACTCGCCGAATTGCCACGCTGCGAAATCGCCCGCCGGGCATTGGTACATTCGGTGATGCTTATCATACCCGACAAAGGCGAACAATTGGCATTCGCCAACCAATATGCTCCGGAGCACTTGATTTTGTGTACGGCGGACAACGATTTTTTTGTGCAAAATATTAACAATGCGGGTTCTGTTTTTATTGGAAATTATAGCCCGGAAAGTGCCGGTGATTACGCTTCCGGCACCAATCATACGTTGCCGACCAGCGGTTATGCCCATATGTACAGCGGAGTTTCTCTCGATTCTTTTGTCAAAAAAATCACCTTTCAGGAAATTTCTGACAATGGCATCCAAAATATTGGTTATGCTATCGAAAAAATGGCTGCTGCCGAGCAACTCCACGCCCACAAAAATGCCGTTTCCTTACGACTCAAATACTTAGAAGGATGATTGACAAGCTACTTAGAAAAAATATTCTCAATTTGCAGCCTTATTCCTCTGCAAGGGATGAGTTTTCCGGTGCGGCATCAATCTTTCTCGATGCCAACGAAAGTCCGTTTCCACACCGCTTTAATCGCTATCCTGACCCACATCAACGGGTGCTCAAAGCGGCTATGAGCAAAGAGAAGAACATACCCACCAATCAAATAATATTCGGGAACGGCAGCGATGAAATCATTGACTTGCTCATCAGAAGT
>JALVDO010000604.1 GCA_027008975.1 Saprospiraceae bacterium
AACTATTATAAATGTACTTCCTTTTCCTAATTTACTGTTGACGTCAAGTGCTCCTTTGTGCGCATCAACAATCGCTTTGACGTAGCTTAGCCCTAGTCCGAATCCTTTGACATCGTGTAAATTGCCGGTATGCACCCTGTAAAATTTATCAAAAATATGTTTTTTTTGTTCGTTTGTCATTCCGATGCCATTGTCCGAAATCCTTATTTCTATTCCGTTTTTCACGTTACGCGTACTCACCGATATTTCCGGCTTTTCCGGAGTGTATTTATTGGCGTTATCCAATAGATTGTTGATGACATTGGATACGTGTGTCAAGTCACCGTTGATAACCGGATTTGCTGCGTCTAAGTGCGTGGTTATTTTACCACCTTTCTTTTCTAATTGCAAACCGATATTTTCTACGGCACGCTGAATGATTTCGTGTAAATCAATCTCCGAAGTGTTTAAGGAGAATTCGTTTTTATCCAATTGTGCGACTTGTAGTACTTTTTCCACCTGGCTATTCATTCGCTTATTCTCCTGCTTGATGATATTGGCGAAACGCTCGATTTTATCCGGGTTTTTTACAATCTTCGGGCTCGTTATGGAGTCAGCAGCCAGCGAGATGGTCGCAATCGGAGTTTTGAATTCGTGTGTCATATTGTTAATAAAGTCCGTTTTCATCATAGAGATTTTTTTCTGACGGACAATGACGTTAACGGTATAGGCAAAACTAAATAAGATAATGGACGTAAACAAAATCATTCCAATAACATTTCCCCATAGGGACTGCCAAAGTAATTTGTTCTTTTCGGGAAAATAAACAATTAATACACCTGGTGGATTTGTGTCTCCCGGAAATAAAGTAACCTTATAAGGGGAGTTGACAATTTTCTGCATCAGTTCCTGTCCTTCAGGGGTAGAAGCCATTTGCTCGGGAGTTTTTCCGTCAAATGATACAAATTTTTGCTTGCCTTTTTGGTTAGAGTAAATGGCGTAGTGATAGGTGGCCTGGATACCTCCTCTATTTTTGAGTTGTTTTTTAATCTGGTCGTGTAATCGTTCTTCTTTGAATCTCGTCATCAACGGCTGTAATTCATTTCCGTAAAATGACTGCCGAAGCCTGATATCTTCGGGAAGGATATAACTGTTCCTTTTTCCACTAATGGGGTTAATGGATGGTAGTAGCAGACTACTTCTGGAAATACTAATGTCCAGTGTTATGCCGGATTGCTTGTTGCCTTTTCTGTATTGTCTGGCAAGGTAGTTATAGGCGTAGCCATTGGTTTGATTAAATACGCGGCTATCCTCCTCCTGTTCTAAGACTTTAACAACAGAATTCAAAGCATCAAATACAGCTGCGGAAAACTTATTTTCATTGAGCTCAATTGATGTTCGAATGAGATTTACCTGTAGCCAGGTGGCTCCCACCACTGCGATGGTCATCAATATCACTATTGCCCAGATTACTTTTTTTGTCATAATTCTAGCGAGAAATTATCCTCCTCGGTTGACAAAGCTACAAATTTTAAAAATGCCTTGCGATTTTTTAACAGAGATTTAACCCTTTGGGTTGTAGCGAGGGAGAGACTTGAACATATTCTTCAGAGCACGCAACTACTTACGAAGACATCATTTCGGTCTATAAATTGGCATTTAAAATTTCTTATATTATCCCTTCGGCACTTCTTGCTTTTTGATTTAAATCAAGAGGTGGTAAGTAGTTGTCAAAGTACAATAAAATCAAAGGTCTTCTTTTTTTGTGGAAAGATTTCGACCTACATCATGTTGTAAAACACGTTGGGGTAGATTCGAACTATATCCTTTATACAATCGCCCATCTTTGAGGCTGTAGAGTACGTAAAAGTAATGCATTGGTTTTATTCTTTAATGAAAAAAGGCTCGCAAAATGCGAGCCTTGATGTTGTAGCGTGGGAGAGACTTGAACTCTCGACCTCCCGTACGGGCGCTCTAACCAGCTGAGCTACCACAGTTCGTAAATCTTTCTATGACTTTGGAGTACTAATATCGTTTATTCGCCCCTCTGAATTCAACAGGCTCTTCTCTATCAATATTTTCCGCAAAGCAGCACCACCTTCCAACGTCTTTGACCAAGACTCTCTCTTAAGTGCCATTGACTTGTCCTTGTACTCCTCAAAGTACAATAATATCAATGGCCTTCTGTGTTTCGTAGATGGTGTACGACCTGCTTCATGTTGTAAAACACGTTGGGGTAGATTCGAACTATATCCTTTATACAATCGCCCATCTTTGAGGCTGTAGAGTACGTAAAAGTAATGCATTGGTTTTATTCT
>JALVDO010000605.1 GCA_027008975.1 Saprospiraceae bacterium
GCCCATACTACCCGCCGAATCACCTTACGCCCATACCAAGCAGATAGGGGAAGAAATATGCAGGAATTTTCTCATAGCACATCCACAACACAATATCATCCTGCTTCGATACTTCAATCCTGCCGGAGCTCACACCAGCGGACTGCTTGGGGAAACCCCCAATACGCCACCTGCAAATCTCGTTCCCATTATCACCGAAACTGCCATTGGGAAAAGAGATAAAATAACGGTGTTCGGGGATGATTATCCCACCCGTGACGGGAGTTGTATCCGCGACTACATCCACATCATGGACCTCGCCAATGCCCACACGAAATCGCTTCAGTACATTGAAAAAACGAATCTCAAAGGAGCCGAGGTCTTCAATGTCGGAATCGGTGAAGGCGTCAGCGTACTGGAAGCCATTAACGCTTTTCTCAATACCACCGGACAACCCCTCAACTACGAAATAGGAGCAAGGCGCCCCGGGGATGTCATCGCTATCTATGCCAACTACGAAAAGGCAAAAACCAAGTTGGGTTGGCGCCCACAACTTAGCATTGAAGATATTATGCGTAGTGCCTGGGAGTGGGAGGTGAAGAGGGGGCGTGAGAAATAATTTTTTTACTGACACTGCAACATGCGAGTTTCAATTCTAATTCTAATTCCAGTCCTATTCCTCCTTTTTGGCTGTAGCCAAAAGAATGAAGACCATCCGCAACTAACGCCCGCATTTTACTACTGGAAGACGACCTTTCGGTTATCGGATGGGGAGCAAAAACTACTCAAGGAAACGGGAGCATCCCCGCTTTATATCCGCTTTTTCGATATTGACTGGAAGCCGGGAGTGGGAGCAGTACCCGTTGCACAATTGGAATTGGATAGCACTGCATCCATTGGAGTGCCAATCGTTCCTGTAGTTTTTATTACCAACCGGACGATGATAAATATTCGCACCGGAGATATAGACACACTTACAGGAAGGATACTCAAAAAAATCGACTATATCGCTCAAGGATTTCCGGATGAAATACGGGAAATACAACTGGATTGCGACTGGTCTGAAAAATCTAGAGAACATTATTTTGCACTTATCAAAAAACTCCAAAAGCGGGTAAAAAACCGCGGCGTCATCGTCACGTCCACCCTGCGCCTGCACCAGTATCGGTATCCGCGGCAAACCGGCATTCCTCCCCTCCCCAAAGTCATGTTGATGTTTTACAATATGGGGAATGTGTCGGATATGGCAGAGACCAACTCTATCCTCAATCTTGCAAAGGCAGCGCCTTACATTGAAGAGGCTACCCCTTATCCAATCCCCTTAGATATCGCTGTTCCGGTCTTCGGCTGGGGCGTCTTATTCCGTGGAGGTAAAACCATTGATTTATTAAAAGGGCTTCGGGAAAAAGACCTCCAAGACTCACTCCGTTTTCACAAAATCAGGGAAAATCATTTTGAAGTGATAAAAAGCACGTACCTTGATGGCGTATATCTCTACGAAGGAGATTTGATTCGATTGGAAAGCACATCTGAAAAATTATTGCTGGAATGTGTACCTTTGTTGCGAAAAGCCATCAATCAGCCAAATACACGCATCGCTTTTTATCATTTGGATTCATCCATACAAAAAGATTTCTCAAATGAATTTATCTGCCGTTTTTTTGATGAAATATCGAAATAATAAGCCCCTTATCGTAGTGCTGAATATCTTGTTGTTTAGCATCGTTTTGCTACCACAGCGCCCGGCTAAGGGGTGTGGAATCACGTATGAAGAGCCCTTTACCTACTCGCTGCTCCAACCTGATATTATCCGGCTGCAAAATGGTTTTGCACCCTATCTGCTGGATATTGGTGCGGTCTACGACGAGTATATCGAGCCGGAAGAGACTCAGATACTTAACAACATTAAGGAGTGGAGTGAGCGCTTTTGTAATCGTCCGAAAATTGCTGATATTCACTACGTCGTTTATAAGGCTCCCATCAAGCAGTTGATTGACCTCAAGCAGGCGATGATTTCCGAAAAACAGGACTTGAGTTATGCAGGCAGGAAAATGCGTATCAACTCTTTTGCAAAATACCTCTACCGGCACAAATGCCACGAGACGGTCGATTATCTCATCTTTGCGAAAAGCTGCGAACCACACGTCGTCGCACCCAAAATATGGGAAGACGGAGAAAGAGATGTCAATGCCATGCTAGACCTCATCAAAAAGGGCAAAAAACAATTTCTCGACACCAAATCCTACTACTTCCGGCTGCGATACGCCTACCAACTTGTCCGGTTGGCACATTACGCCAAAAAATACAAACTCACACT
>JALVDO010000606.1 GCA_027008975.1 Saprospiraceae bacterium
CTGAAATCGTACGCTCAACAACTCAATAACGACAAAATTATAATATACAGACTTTCCCTGCGTTTGGATAAGACAAATTGATTATAAATGAAGAATATCATTCAGCGAATACTCCCTCTTTTTTTGATAGCAATCGGATTTGTTGTCGTTGTGAATGCACAGTCAACTGCCGGGTTGGTTGCCTACTACCCATTTGAGAACGACCTCAAGGACGCTACGGGTAATACCGGCAATCAAGGTACCAGCTTCGGGGTAATCGATTATGGCTGCGGGGTGGAAGGCGAGGCCTTGATTTTAACGGGAGGAGCCAGCTACGCGCAAATCGAAGGGATGGCAAATGTCAATCAGGAGTTTGACACAGAGGACTTCTCTATTAGTTTTTACTTCAAACCGACGGGTATTAGCGGGCAGCAATATTTGTTGTCTAAGCGGGATACTTCCTGTGTTAATAATGTGGGACAAAATTTTCATGAGCATGATTTTTTCATAAAATACGTCCCCGCGTCAAAAACGATTAATGTTCAATTAGCAGAAATTCAGGCCAAGACACTTTCCATTTCGACTGTTGTTAGGAATACGGCTTGCTGGCAACATTTGGTGTTAGTAAGGGAAGATAACCGCCTGAAGTTATACCTCAACGGAGAATACGCGGGGGAAGATGCCAAAGCGACTAGGGCTGATATTTCAAATACGGGATTTCTTACTATTGGTGATGCTATATGTAAAAGCACCAATGAGACCCCATTTAGTGGTTATATTGACGAACTCCGCATCTACAACAGGGCTCTTGATAAGCGGGAAGCCGAGGCGCTATATGCAAAGCCCGACCAAATTGTCAACGCAGATACGCTTTTGTTTCTAGGAGGAGCGGTTAATATCGAATTGACCAATACTTGTGCTTCGAGTTTCTCTTGGATTCCCAACTCAACAGATATATCCTCTTCTACCGACCCCACACCGACCATTACACCCATGGAGGCCGGTGCCTTTGTTTATACCCTCTCTCTGGCAGATGGAGCGACTGGATGTGTGGCGACGGATTCGATCAAGATAAACGTTGTGGACCCAACTACGTTAGAATGTGAAAAGGCTTTCCTGCCTACAGCTTTCACTCCTAATGGAGATGGGCTGAACGATGCCTTCGGTATCAGCAATCCCTTTGCTTTGCAAAAATTGGTTTCTTTTGAAATTTATGACCGATGGGGAAATCAAATTTTTCAAACGACAAATGTCTTTGATAAATGGGATGGAGATTACAAAGGACAACCCCTCAATCCGGGCGTTGTTATGTACAAAGTAACCCACGTGTGTAACAATGTGGAGTACATCGAATCGGGTACGGTGACGATTGTGCGATAGGGGAAGTGCTGGCTAGACTTTTACTTTTTTACGCACCATCGCATCAAAAAGAGCCGAAATAGATCGATTCTCAACGGTACTACGGATGGTTTTTGAGAACAATTTTGCAGTAGAGATAACCTTGATTTTTGAACAGGCACCTTCCTTGATAGGGATGGTGTCACAGACGATTAATTCCTCAATAAAGGAGTTCTCAATACGCTCATAGGCATTCCCGGATAGGACGGGGTGTGTGCACATCGCGCGGACGCTTTTAGCTCCTTTGTTGATAATGGCTTCGGCTGCTTTGGTCAATGTTCCGGCAGTATCCACGAGATCATCAATGAGTATTACGTCGGCTCCTTCGACATCGCCAATGACGATCATGCCGGCCACTTCGTTTGCCTTTTCTCTGTACTTGTCGCATATAACCAGATTGGTGCCAAAATGCTTGGCGAAAGCCCTCGCTCTTTTTACCCCCCCGACATCAGCAGAAGCAAAGATGACATTATCCATATCCTCATCGGATAGATAATTAAAAAACAGCGGCTCGCTTTTCAGATGGTCTACCGGTATATCAAAAAAGCCCTGAATTTGATCAGCGTGTAAATCCATCGTCACGATGCGGTTAATACCCGCCGCCATCAATAAATTGGCAATCAACTTGGATGAAATCGGAACGCGTGGCTGCTCCTTTCTATCCTGCCTAGCGTAACCATAGTAAGGTATCACAGCGGTGATATATCCGGCGGAAGCACGCTTGGCGGCATCGATCATTAGTAAAAGCTCCATCAGGTTATCAGAGGGAGCAAAGGTAGATTGAATGAAAAATACGGATGCGCCTCGAACGGACGTCTGGATGACAGGATGAATTTCTCCGTCGCTAAAGTGTTTGACTTCTATTTCGCTAAGTTCTTCTCCATAGTAGTCTACGATTTTATCGGCGAGATATCTGGTGGCGGTACCCGAAAAAAGTTTGACCCTTTCCATTAACGTGGAATTTTCGTGGTGATGTTTAAAAGATTTACTACAAAAGTAAAGGGTTTAAAGGTGTAGTCAAAGTGAATGGTGATTTATTTTTTTCTTTCGGTGACAAATAATATCAAATCTTTCAAAGATTGCTTGGCTTCACTCTCTTCGAAGGTGTTGAGCAACTCAAAAGCCTGATCGCGATAATCTTCCATCGCCTTGGTTGCATATTCGATGCCGCCGCTTTGCAAAACGAACTGAATTACCTCGCGTACCTTGTTGGCATCTTCGCTATATCGCTTGATTATCCGGATGATTCGCCTCCTTTCTTTTGGGGTGGTGTGTTGCAGGGCGTAGATGAGGGGTAGGGTCATTTTCTTCTCCTTGATGTCGATACCGAGTGGTTTTCCTACGTCATCCGTGCCGAAATCAAATAAATCATCTTTTATTTGGAAGGCGATGCCCAGTTTTTCGCCGAAGAGACGCATTCGTTCGATGATGGCTTCGTCTTTGGTAGCGGAGGCAGCACCGGCGCTACAGGCGGAAGCAATCAGGGAGGCTGTCTTTTGCTTAATAATATCGTAGTAAACTTCTTCTGAAATATCGAGCCTTCTCGCCTTTTCTATTTGTAGTAATTCCCCTTCGCTCATTTCTTTGACAGAGTGGGCGACTATCTCAAATAGTTTATACTCCTTGTGTTTGGTCGCCAATAAGACCCCTTGAGAGAGTAAATAATCACCTACCAAAACGGCGATTTTATTCTTCCACAGAGCGTTGATTGAAAAAAAGCCCCTTCGCTCCGAGGAATCGTCAACGACATCATCGTGTACTAGTGTCGCTGTGTGTAACAACTCGATAAAAGTAGCCGCCCGAAAGGTGGATTCGTTGATGCCGCCACATAACTTCGCACTCAGGAAAACAAAAATTGGACGTACCTGTTTCCCCTTTCGCCGGACGATATAATAAGTGATTCTGTCCAGCAGTGGTACCGGTGTGCGCATGGCTTCGCGGAAGTGCCCTTCAAACTCTTCTAGTTCCTTTTGTATCGGTCTCCTAATATTTTTTAAAGAATTGGACATTCTTTTTTTCGTGTTTTGATGGCTGACAATTCAAATAAGTTCCAAAGCTATGAAAAAATAATGTAACTATTTACCACCTTCTGTTTTTAGATAAGGCAATCGCATAAAAAAATAAAATACAAAATTTCCTGCGGAGGACACAAAGGATTCGCTAAGGTTCGCCAAGGTTAGTTTTTTTATGACGAAAAGACCAATTTGATATTATTTGCCTAAAGCTAATTACAAAAAACGCATATCCTTTATCATCAATTGCCAGTCACTTTTCCCCTGCCATTTGTTTTCATTAAGGGTATAGCAAATATCAAAAGGCTTTTTGTTAAAAACCGATTTTGAATGGTTTGCCATAAAGAAGCCAATGCCGGATAGCCGGAGGGGATTCTCCTGTTTTAAGCTTAGTCGGAGATGTTTTTCTTTCAGTACCCTTGAATAACCTGTATCCATGACATTTTTGCTGACAAAGACAGGATTTCGGTTGCCGGGACCATAAGGGGCAAACTGCCTCAGTATATCAAAGAGGTCTTCGTTAATATCCGAAAAATCAAGCTCCAAATTGTATTCAATGACGGGTGTTTTTTGCTCGGGCAGGATGTTCGCAGATACAAACCCCTCAAAACAGTCTTGAAAAACTTCTAAATTTTGATGCGAAAGCGTTAGTCCCGCTGCATGAGTATGTCCGCCAAAGTTGATTAGGCAAAAATCACAATGCCCGATGGCCTGATGAATGTCAAATCCCTTCACCGAACGGGCAGAACCGACGATTTTCCCTTCTGATTCAGTAAGGATGATGGTTGGCTTGTGAAATTCTTCGACCAATCGGGAGGCAACAATCCCTACAACGCCCTTATGCCAATGCGGCTGAAAAAGGACGATGCTACTCCGGCTCTTCCAGTCGTCCCCGCTTAGAAATAACTGTTTTGCCTCCTCAGTGATACGATGTTCAAACTCCCTACGAGTCTTATTTTGGTAATCCAGTTTTTTGGCAATATCCTTCGCTTCGGCCTCATTGTCCGATATTAGAAGCGAAACGGAAAGGCTTCCCTTTGCCATTCTGCCCGCTGCATTGATGAGCGGTGCCAGCCCAAAAACGACATCGGAAATGTTGAGGGGCATACTCCGGCCGCTAACGCTGATAAGCTCCCGCAGGCCCACGCGTCCGGTTTTATTTAACAATGCCAGCCCAAAATGAGCGAGAATGCGATTTTCGCCCGTCATCGGGACAATATCAGCAGCAATGCTAATGACGAGGAGGTCCAATAAATTTTTCCAATAATCACTGGGCAATCGATGCTTTTGGCAATAAGCCTGTACCAATTTGAAAGTGACACCACAACCACTCAAAGACTTAAAAGGATAGGGACAATCCTTCTGTAATGGGTCTAAAATAGCGTGAGCCGCCGGTAGTTTCCCTTCCGGTAAATGGTGGTCGCAAATAATCAAATCAATTCCATAGTCATTGGCAAGTCGGGTAGTGTCGATTGCCCTGATGCCGCAGTCCATTGCGATTACGAGGGTGCATCCCTGTTGCCGGGCGTATTCGATACCTTTTTTGGACAGTCCGTACCCTTCTTTGTATCGATCGGGTATGTAATAATCAGTCGCGAAATCGATGGAATCTAAGAATTGGCTCATGAGTGCAACGGAGGTTGTTCCGTCGACATCATAGTCTCCATATAGGAGGATTTTTTCTTTGCGCCGAATAGCTTTTTCGAGCCTTTTGACAGCTTGGGTCATATTTTTCATCAAGAAGGGATTGTGGAGCTTATCAATATTCGGGTGTAAAAAGTCTTCGGCTTCCTCTTTAGTGGTAATACCTTTTTGGATTAACAACTTGATGGCCATTGGGGGGATTTTGTCATAAGACAATAGCGGGGCACCAACCACTTCATTCATTAAAATAGGCTTCCACTTTTTTTTCATCTGTTATTGTATCTCTAGTTTTTAAGATGTTTTCGAGCAGCAAGGAAACCATTTTTCTAAACAAATCATACCGTTCCTGTAAAAAAGTTTACATCTTATTTATTTTTTACTTAACTTTACGGCGGTTTTTACGTATAGAAACCAAATAGGCAATGATGAGATTGCTACTTATAGTTTGTTATTCAAGTTTACACCTTGGTAATCTGTCAAGAATAAATTTGCGATCTTTAGGTTAAACGAATCGGATAAGGGATGACGAAAAAGTTTTTGTCACCCTTAGAATTGAAAATTCCTAAGCTGCTTGAAATGAACCGCTTAATAATCCGATTTGTTTAGCAGATTCTAAGTTTATTATTTGCCTATGCTTGATTTGATGTGACGATTTTTTGTGACAATTGTTTTTTTAGAAGTCTAATAGATTGAGTCATATTAAAAAGTACTTCTGACCCTTATTGTTCTAACAACATGTAATATACAACCAGTTTGTATTAATAATATGTTGGAAGAAGAGCATTTCTGACATCAACCCACGCTTAATTTTTATTTTTATGGAGCAAGACGCTCCGTAATGACCTGTTTCGCAATTTATGCTGGAATCATTTTGATTTTAGGTTGTAATTATATTATGCTGTAAACAAACACTCGCGATGAACATAACATTTACACGATTAATCCCTTTATTAGCATTGCTAATATCCTCTCAGACTATGCTTACCGGGCAGCTAATTTGGCCTGGAGATTTCAACAACAATGGAATTGTTAACAAAAACGACTTACTTTACCTAGGCTATGCCAATAGTGCCGAAGGCGCCCAACGTGCGCACGCTACGACGGAGTGGGTAGGACAGCCCATGACGGGGGCGTGGGACACTGACTTTCCCGGAGGCGCCAATTTTGCCTATGGCGATGCCAATGGCGATGGCATTATTGATGTTATTGACGTAACGGACGCTATGATTGTCAATTACAGACAGACACATGATGAGGTGACCGACGACTTTTATTCTCCGGAAGGAAATCCGGATATTGACCCTACGCTGGATTTTCATGCAGATGTCATGGAAGCTTCCCTTGGCGCTCCATTTGAGTATGCTGTCAATTTAGGGACTGACGCCATTAACGTCAATGACTTTTACGGTCTGGCTTTTACACTTATCTATCAAGAAGAATTAGTCGATAGCGTCTATTTTCACCGGGAAAGCGGCTGGTGGGTTGATTCCACCCATACCAACTCCCTCGCATTCTTTAATAATTATATCATTGATGGTACAGGTTATATTGATATAGCCATTACCAGGACGAATCAACAGCCTATTTCCGGATACGGTTTATTAGGCCGCATTGGATTTTTAATTCACGATAGTACCGACCTAGTATTACCTTTGCCTTTCAAATTTAATGTTGCCAACGTTACTTTAATCGATCAGGCAATGACGGCTCATCCTGTTTGTCTTAATACAGACATGGTAGCCCTCACAACAGAGACTGGCACGGTGACCGGTTGTCCAAATATTATTGCCCCGGTTTGCGGCTCTAATGGTGTGACTTATCTGAATAGTTGCTACGCAGAAGCAGCAGGAGTTACCGTTTACTCAGAAGGTGTTTGCTTTAGCGATTGCATTAATCCGGATTTAATCAATCCAAATGCTGATTGTGGAGACGAATACGCGCCGGTTTGTGGTTGCAATGGCGTAACTTATATCAACGAATGTGTCGCCTTAGCACATGGTGTGACTGAATATTCTTCGGGTAGCTGTAATAATGATGGATGTTACGATGTGAATTATATCGTAACGAGTGCTGGAACAACCGTTGATGTTGATGGTGTTATTACGGATAACTGCCCGACGGTTAATGATCCTGTCTGTGGCTGTAACGGTATCACCTATCCAAATGCCTGTGAAGCAGAGGCCAGCGGAATTGTATTTTACACAAGTGGAAGTTGTGCTTCTGCCTGTGTAGATGTAGCAGAAATGGACCCTACGGCAGTGTGTCCAACGGTTTACGAGCCTGTTTGTGGCTGTAACGGTATCACCTACACCAATGCCTGCGTAGCAGAGGCTGCCGGTGTAACGGATTACACCCCGGGAGTTTGCGGTGCAGCATCTTCGTGGTGCAACAAAGCAGTCCCTATTCAATGTGGTGATTTTTTGGCAAATGAAACAAACCAAAATGCAGGGAACAATATTAGTTATTATCCGGCGTGTAATAATTATTCTTTTTATGGTCCCGAGAAAGTTTATGTCTTCAATAAAACAACAGCAGGGGATCTTCAAATCGGGTTGGAAATAATCACGCCGGGGTTGGATTTAGATTTATTTTTATTGAGTGACAATTGTAGTCAGGTTTCTTGCATTGGGCAGAGTATAACTAATAACAGCCTGACCAATAACGAAGGCATTGTCCTCGAAGATGCTCCAATTGGCACTTATTATATAGTTGTTGACGGGCAGCACTCCAACTCTTATGGTAATTACAGGTTGGAGGTAAATTGTGGTTATCTTTATTGTGGTGATGCGATTCCATTGAGCTGTGGAGTCACATACAATGGCAACAATATTAATGGGCAAGACAACGTATCACTCTATGGCTGTGGAAATGTTTACAATGTCGAAAACAATGGACCGGAAATAGTTCACTATTTTACGATGGTTAATGCAGGAGAGGCCATCATTAATTTGACCGGTTTAAATGCCAATTTAGAGTTGTTTTTATTGAACTCTTGTGATAGAGGGGACTGCATTGACTATAGTCAGAATGGAGGCAATAATAATGAACAAATAAGTGCATGGTTGCAACCCGGCACTTATTACGTAGTCGTGGATGGTTACAATGGAGCGATTAGTGACTATTCCCTTACGGTAAATTGTGAGGCTTCCGGTTGTGATTTTGCACTTGAAAATCCCACAGTAGTACCAACGTCCTGTGGTTCCAACAATGGAAGTATTACGATATCATCATGGGGTGGGACGCCCGGATATATTGTTTCTTACTCCGGACCTGTTTCGGGGTCTTTTTATACCAATAGCAATTCCTGTACGATTTCAAATTTACCATCAGGTACATACATTATTACCAAAACTGATGCATTGGGATGTTCTGATAGCCAGACGGTAGTTGTCGGCTCTCAGGGGGGATTAGTACTCGGTTTGACGCCATACGATGCAGCTTGCATGAATAATGGTTCGCTGGGTGTAAATATCTCTAATGGGTATGCGCCATATACTATTTATATTTCCGGTGCGGTAAATGCTACCTTATCTGCGAATAGCAATAATTTCACGATTGATGACTTACCTGCGGGTAACTATTATATTCACGTTTCGGATGCCTATGGGTGCTCCGCTTCCCAGTCTTTTGTGATTGAACATTCGAGTGGCAACTTCTCTTATACTCCAACACCAAACCCCGCTGATTGTGGAGGGTTGGGCAGTATTCATATTCAGACATGGAATGGAATTCCTCCCTTTAATATTCAGGTGCAGGGACCCGTTAGTGGTTACGCCCAAACATCGGCAACATCTTTTAATATTATCAATTTGCCGGGCGGCACATATACCATTACTATTGAAGACGTGAATTGGTGTC
>JALVDO010000607.1 GCA_027008975.1 Saprospiraceae bacterium
GAGGTCAATAGATGGTGCATCTTCAGGATTGCCCGCTTCGGCTGCAAGAGACGAATCAGATAAATAAAAATCCCACCCGAGATAATCGATAAAGATATTGGAGTAGGTGTTGGTAAAGGTATTGTGATCAAGTGTCGCCGGCTCTTTATCTTCATCCTTAAAGCTACTGGCAATATTATTCCGGACGAGATTACCTGTACTTAAATCCCCTCCAACATCCTCCTTCCTTGGATTTATCCTTATCCAGGGCTTGAACGAGGATGAAAAAAGATTAAAAGGATTTCTGAGAACAGTATTATTGACTATTTTACAATTTTTGGCGCCATACAATGCGATGCCGTGGGCATGGTGGGTAATGACGATATTGTTTTGAATTACCCAGTTTTCGGCAAAGCCATCAAAATCGACAATACCCTGCATGATTTCAGTCGGCAGCGGCAGATTGGGGTCAGCAATATCGACGATTTGGTTACCTTCGATAATCATATCTTTGACGGGCGCGTTAAAAGTCCAGCTTTGAATGCCGTCGTCGTGTTGTGGGCGAGTCGGGTGGTCATAATCAAAAACAGTAGCGTTTTTGATTTGGTTATACCGTATACGTTGGTTATTATCCAGCGCACGGATGGCATCTGCACCAAACCAATCGATAATATTGTAGGAGAATTCGCAGTCCTTTTTTCTCAACTCTACCGAAAACCAGGTATTCTTCAGATAATTGTTTATATAAAGGCATTCTTTCCCGGAAGAAATAATTCCGTCTCCACAGCCGGCGTACCAATCCTCGTTCGTCGCCCAGACGGAGGCATCTTCGATGCTGTAAATTTTGCAATTGGTCAGGACAATTTTTTTGGTACCCGAGGAAATATTGACCAGTGTGGTATTGGCCGTCTCGTTATTATTTTCCGGGGATATATCAAGACCGGAGACGTACCAGTTGTTCGTCAGGAAAAAATTTAGCTTTTTGACGGTGGGATTATTATTTCGCTCTGCCAAAACATGAACGGGCGCATCATACGAGCCCGAAAAGACGGGACTACCGTGATACCCACTCCGCAGGTAAAGGTAGGTATTACCACTGAGTAAAGCGGGTTGATAAGTCAATACATCCGTTAGTGTCGAAAAAGGCTCAGTTGCCGTCCCCGGATTATCCGGAGATCCATTCACAGGGTCAAGGTAATAAATAACTGCATCGGAGGGTAAAGCTTTTACACTTAGACGGAAAGTAACATCGGCACTGAGTGCGCCACTTTCGGCGTGCAGACTGATAGTGTATTCTCCAATATCGTTTTCCGTGGGGTCGAAGATAAAACGTCCGTCCCCTTTCCCATCGTTGAGTAGCGTTCCAAAAGAGGGCATATCACTACTGCTAAAGGAGATGTCGTCGAAGTATTTTAATGTTGAAAAATAGGTTGTAATTCTCGCCCCCTCATAAACCTCCTGATGACCAAGAGGAGATATTATAATGTGTGATGCCTGAGCATTCCCCAAGGAGAAAAAAGTAAAAAAAGCAAAGATAAAGGAGGTGAATTTCATCTGTCAGAAAATTGTGAACAAAGAATAAAAAGTACTCGAAATTAATTCATTTTTACAAATTTACGTAAACGTTTGCATTAATTTTAAAAAAATAATAACTTTGAGTGTATTTTTGCCTAAAATCGACGACGAAAAGCCTACATAACGCTAAAATTTCATTAAAAAGAATGGTAAAAAAAATAAAATTATTCCTCGCTATTGTCGCTGTGTTTACAACGATGGGAAATCTTTTTGCACAAGCGACGCTCAAGGGTAAGATCACTGATAAAACGACAGGCGAGGAACTAATCGGAGCCACTGTGTACATCCCTATGTTAAACCTAGGAAACGCAACTGATATTGACGGACTGTATCGAATCAATTCCATCCCCGCGGGTGATTACACCGTGGAAGTAAGCTACCTTGGTTATGTTCCGGTCAAGCGGGAAATTTCCATAAAGGACAAGGAGGTTATTGAACTAAACGTCGGGCTGTTATACGAAGCCGTAGTGGCGGAAGAAGTTGTCGTTTCGGCGCAGGCAGAAGGTCAGATCGCTTCCATCAATCAACAACTGGCGGATAATACCATTAAAAATATTGTCTCTTCCAAAAAAATACAAGAGACACCAAATGCCAACGCTGCAGAAGCCATCGGGCGAATATCGGGCGTGTCCATTGTACGGAGTGGAGGAGAAGGAAATAAGGTCGTCATTCGAGGTTTGGCTCCCAAATTCAACAAGGTACAGGTGGAGGGAATCAGCATGGCTGCAACAGGGGGT
>JALVDO010000608.1 GCA_027008975.1 Saprospiraceae bacterium
GCGAATCACCTGCTCCCTGAACATTCCCCTTCCGCTCCCTGAGCGGAGTCGAAGGGCGCGGCCCTTTGTAGGGGCGACCGGCCGGTCGCCCCGATTGCAGAGCGCATACGAGCCAAACACCACAATCTTCTTCGCACGGTGTTTCTTGAGAATCCGTATCAGTGTTTCCCTTATCTCGTCGATCTTTT
This sequence comes from Saprospiraceae bacterium, assembly GCA_027008975.1. Taxonomy (GTDB): domain Bacteria; phylum Bacteroidota; class Bacteroidia; order Chitinophagales; family Saprospiraceae; genus JALVDO01. Next base: position 189 of record JALVDO010000608.1, read on the forward strand.
TCATTGACGGCACCAGATGAATCGCACTCGCTGCCTTACAAAGATAGCGTTCACGCGAAAAAGCCCTTTGCCCGCACGGCCTAAAAGTCCCGCTTCCGGGCAAGCCGGCGGATGAGGGCGGCGGGCAGCAGCAGCCACAGCGTGAGCAAAGCCTCAATGGTCTTGTGTTTCTTCTCTCTTTTCAGCATTTTTATACCCCGAGTTTCTGGCCCTGATGCCATTCAGCGCCTTTTTCCTTCACTATTCACATGCTTTAATGTGTCTAATTCATTTTGTATATCGTGCAGCAAACCCGTGAGCTGCTGGATAAGCACGGTTTGCCGCTCCACTTTCTGATCCAGGAGCTGAAGAGAATCACGGAAATGGGAAACGGTTTTGTTGAGGGCTTTTTCTTGCTTTATTGAGTTGTTATAGTTAGAGTAATTTACCCAGATCATCAAGAAGATGCCAATTATCAGAGTAAGGATGCCAATTATTTTCCACCCTATGAATTTACATTTTAGAGATTCTTTTTGACTTAATGCCGCCTCCCAGATAGCATTCGTCTCCGCTCCCTTATTATCCGCCATCCTTCGAGAAAACTCATCATCAATCTCGTTCCTGATGTTTAATATTACCCCTGCCAATATTGTGCTGAAGAGAAATAGAACAATTGAAGCGATGTAGTAAACCAAGTTCTGGTCTATTGGGAAAGGACTTGTTAAGAGGTTAACAATTACGCCTGTTAAAGCACCTATTAACACACTTAATAAGGGGGCAGTAAGTGCTTTAGGGAACCACTTCTTATTGCTGTTGTTCGCCGCCATTATTCAGCTCTTTTAACAATTGATTGAAATCCTCAGAGGTTTTTATTGCTACATTTTTTAGAAAATCATTAACTTGATTTCTCATAGCCCGATTTACCGGGGTTCTTATTTCCATCTTCTCTACTATTTTTGTATATAGCTTATCTGTCCATTCGGTGTTTTCACCATTGTATCTCATATCCTTAAATGTATTGCTCTCTGCAATCTTCATAAGGATTTGTCGGATGGATTCTTGCAAAGACTCCTCTATCCCTGTTATCACATGTTGCTCAAAATACTCCTTTTCCAGAATCTCTCTGCCATCGTATCCTTTGTGAATCCATTTATACGGTTTTAAGTCTTTAGTCAGCGCTTTCATAATTTCAGGCTGATTATATCTTTCCCGGCTTAAAAAAATGATGGGCGTATCAATTCCTTGCTTTCTGAGTTTTTTTGCCAGAAAAATGCCGGTTTCTGCGACATGGCACCCCACGAGAATGTAGTCTATTATTATTACATCAAATTGTATTTCTCCAATATATGCGACTATTTCTTGGAATGCCCCGTCTCTTCTTGATCCCGATTGGATTCCACCATATCGAGGATTTAAGTACACTCTTATTAGATCAATAAAAGATATGAAGTCTTGACATAACGGGTACACATTAAATCCTGCATCATTCAGATACTTTTTTATCTTTAAGAACTGGCGGTACTGATTTTCAATCAGCAAAATAGTTCTCTCATCCTGATTGGTTCCCACCTGATTGGTTCCCATTTGATTGCATTCCATTGTTCCATGCGTTTAATGTGAGCGTGACGCTGAACTTGTAGAAGTGGCCACAAATCGCCTGAGCATTAAAATCGATCGAACCTAAGTTAAAGACAGACAACAGCTTCTTTATCATATTTAACCCGGCAACGGACTTATAGCCTTTTGGCTCTCCGTTCCGCAATTTTCTTATAGTTTCTGGTAGTTCTACACCATCACCGGGACATGTGTTAGAAATAGTTAACTCCAGTTTGTCGGATAGCTCCTTTGCGGTAATTTCTATCTCGTTAGTCTGATATTTTTTGTCTTCGCATTGGATTGTCTCGCCGTTAAGAAAGAGCCATCTATTCTTTTTTGCGTTTACGAATAATTCAAAGCATATCATGTCGAGGATATCGGTAGGAAATGGAAATGATGAGGAGTCCATATTCAGCAATACCTCAACATTAGCCTTATTTTCGATTTCATCCATGTCAAAGATTTCCTCGGCCATGCTTTTGAGTTTGGCTAAATATGCATCGTCAACTTGTGAGCTATTTGTTGGT
>JALVDO010000609.1 GCA_027008975.1 Saprospiraceae bacterium
CCCCATGAGGGAAGAAAATATCAGTAAATCCGTCACCATCCATATCTCCAACGGCAACTTCATGACCACTTGTACTGCTGCCCCCAACGCCATCTGCTTTTAGGGTAAAATTTCCCTGTCCGCCATTTTCCCATACTTCAATGCCATTACCGGAGCTGCTGGAGAAGGGGACGGTGATAAAATCCCAGTCTCCGTCATTCTCAATATCCAGTACCTCTACCCCAAATCGCCAGGCATCGCCACCCAAATGTTGCCCAAGGGTATCCATTCTGCCATTTGCTGGATTGTAGAAGTACACTTCAATCTCGTTATAAGCATCTATAATCACGACATCCTTCCAGCCATCTCCATTAAAGTCAGCCAATGAGACACCGAAGGTTTCACTTTCGTTTCCGATGTCGCTTTGTAAAAGGGTATACTTGGCACAATCGCTCTGTGCAGAAAGAATCATCAAATGCCCAATTAAAAATAGAAAAGAGAGTATTCCTGTTGCTAGTTTTTTCATCGTTGTTTTGTTTTTTATTAAGGGTGGCAATGTAGGAATATTAATGATAAAATACAAACTGTCTATGCCTGAAATAGGTTGACCTCAAAAGGACTAAAAAAAAGCATGATTTATTTGAAAGTGAAAACTTATTAGCCCCTCAGTAGGTTCTCCGTTCCCAAATTGGACGGAAGTGACAATCCCATAATATACTTCATTAAACACCAACAAAGCTTTGATAGCAGTTCGAGGTGAAAGATAATACCTGGCGTTAATATTCCCATAAAAAGGGTGTGCTCGATTCTTTTTTATATTGAAGAGGTCTTGATGAATGTAGCTAATGGCTCCGGTTAAACTTGTACGGGAATTCGGGTAATACCCGACAAAACAATAAACGTTCAGACTAAGATTGTCATCAGTCTTTGTCGAAAAAAAATAATTCTGTCCTGCAAAAAAATTCACGGAATAATTAACCTGCCAATATTGATTGATTGGGTGATAACTGACATAAGAAGTTTCAGCTAAAAATTTTTTTTTCTGTTCATGCAAAACTTTCCATATAGTCATTTTCAAACTTAGGCGATGACCTGACAATCTATCAGACTGTCCTCCTAGACCGTAAAGGTAGGAATCATATAGCGTGGTAAAATAGTCGATCCCATCATGTCTGACAAGGTGGGAGTTCTTTAGGTAATAATCAATTTCTTTTAGTCTTTCTTTCCTGCCGATTCTTTCATCAAAAACTCTTCGATAGCGGCTATCTGCAATACCCTCTGCCAGACTTAATATATCTTCCTCTGTCGGAGAGTGCGCAAGAAGGTGTTCATCCTCCAAATCTTTGAGTAGCCTCACCGCATGCCATGCACTTGTGATATTCTCTACTCTTCCCACGCCAAACTCAATAGGTACCCCTACATTAAGAGTAGCACTCCTCATAGTTTGAGGCGAAGAAGATGGTACACGAGTGGTCTTTCCTTGTAATGCTTGAGTAATCAGCCCTATTCCGCCGAATGCGTTGGAACGAAAATATCGCCTATTCATGGTATTGATGGTAAGTTGCGCTGTATGGTCAAAACTGTACCTTCCGTAAGTAAAGCCATCTGTTTTTCTATAAGCGCGTAAGTAGTCCCGTAGGAAAATGGATGCTGTTTTTTGATGACGCAAACTATTTTTGAAACGATAAAACCGAAGGCTAAAATCTGTCTTAAATCCCTTCTCGAAGTTGGGTGCCCCACTCGATTTTTTAGTTTCAGAATTAAATCCATAGACTTTGCCTGAGAAATCAAGGGTTTTTAACATCTCATCAGGTAGGACAAAATTTCTTAGGTCAAAAGAGTCAATCTGAGCAGTCCCCCTAAGGGTTGTCAACAAGACAAAAAGCAAAAATAATTGTTTCATCATTGTGATTTGAGTTAATTTACGATGCAAAAAAACGGAATACGCCAATACCATGCCACAAGATATGAAATTTCACAAGACAGTCCAAACCCTGCTGGCACCAACATAATAAAAAAAAATAAAAAATTGTACTGCTCGGTGCGACTTGCAGTCGCCAACCGTACTAAAGTTTAGGTTTTCAACCTGTGGTTTAGCAGCAATTCTCAATTTGGTTATCCGAGCCTGATTTGATACATATCGTACGGCGAAAACCTGTTGAATGTATAATGGGGTGTAAGTATTCGCCATATCTTTGCGTTTTAGATTACAGGGCTACGCCCCTTGTTACGAAGATTACAGGGCTACGCCCCTGATTAATTCATTGCTACTCGTTGTTACGAAGATGCAGGGGCTACGCCCCTGATAATA
>JALVDO010000610.1 GCA_027008975.1 Saprospiraceae bacterium
AACCACCAAAGCCGACCGTGAGGATACTCGCTATCATGGTCGTAATCGTATTGGAGAGCCGAATGAGGCTGTTTTTCTTTTTGATTGCCCAAAGGACGCCCGGTATTCCCCTGATGACATCGCCACGCCGGCCAATGTATTTAATGAAAATGTAAGTAAGTGATAAGCCAATAAATGGATAGATAAAGAAATAGTAACTATGGTAATCTTTTGCAAAACCATGCGTCAAAAATTCCTGTATAATATGGACAGAATTCTTTATTGTCACGGCTGCCAAGCCGGATAGAATGCCCACCACGATACTCAGAAGTAAGTTTAAATACCGAGGGTTTAGATTTCGTAGCCTCCACTGATTAAATCGTCCGAAAAGTTTGTTGATGCTCATTGCCAAAAATTGCAGGCTGCAAAAGTATATAAAATCCCGGAAATTCTCCACACAAAACAAAAAAGGCGGGATAATTCTCAATGTTTTCAATCAACTTGTTGCCGCCATCAACAGAAATAGGTTTTTACTGAGGATACACTTTTTGTAGGTGTACCGATAGGAAGGGAGAGTGGGCGAAGAGGCGAAAGGGCGACTGGGCGACAAGGTGATAACCTCTCTCCTTCCGGCCTCAAAGTCGAAGGCGAGAAGGCGTCGACCTCCCTTACTCCGTGCGTGAGGCGAGCTTAGGCGCGGAGTGCGGACACGTCTGTGGGGTGCGTCTTTGAATAGGAATTTGCATCAGAACGTAATCGAAGACAATCATTATGGAAATAATTGCTAAGGAACACTGTAGCGAGAACTTTGTTCTGTTCTCGCTACAGTATTTTTACTTCAAAAACAACGTAAAAGCGACGCGGCGATTCTGTCGGCGACCTTCCGCTGTTTTATTATCTGCGATTGGTTGTGTCTCACCATAGCCTATTGCCTCCAATCTCTCTGCGTCAATACCTTTTGATAGGAGATAATCCAAGCAGGCGTTTGCCCTTTTTTGGGATAGTAATAAATTGGCTGCATCATTGCCTCTACTATCAGTATGTCCCTCAATGCGCAGAGAATAGTGCGGATATTTTTTCATAATACTGACTACATTATCCAAGGTGAGGAAGGAGGTGCTTTTGATGACTGCACTAGCGGTCTCAAATTTTATCCCATTGATGGCAAAGTCAATTTGTTCTTTTTCTGCTTTGTTTATTTCAGGACAGCCTTGGTTCGAGATTGGACCGACTTCATTTGGGCATTTATCTTTGGAGTCGATAACGCCATCATCATCCGCATCCGGACAACCTCGCATTTTGCCGTAGATGGTTGGGCAATCATCTGTTTCGTCCGGCACTCCGTCTTTATCTGAGTCCAGATAGGGGCATCCGGCGAATTCTGCTTTTCCTGCTACTTCGGGGCAATTATCGGCACTGTCGAAGATGCCGTCTCCATCTTTATCGGGGCATCCTTTTGTATTTATCCCTCCGGCGAGTTCGGGGCATTCATCTTCAGAGTCTTTAACGCCATCACCGTCTTTGTCCGGGCAGCCGTTAACGGTTCCCTTCACATCCGGGCATTCGTCCAATATGTCTGCCAACCCGTCTTCATCCTTGTCGGGGCAGCCATTCAACTCTACTTTTCCCGCAAGGAAGGGGCATACATCTTCACTGTCTTCAAGAGTGTCGCCATCGGCATCCGGGCATCCTTTTGCCGACAAATCACCGGGTATCTGTGGGCAGGCATCTTCTTCGTCGATGATGCTGTCACCGTCGGAGTCCTTTTTGCCTATCCTTTTTGCAAAACCGATAGAGGCGATATAGTACCAATCTCTTTTGTTTGGATTTGCAGCTACACTAATACCATCAATGTAGTCTGTAAACGGGGAATAAACGGTTAGTTCCAGGTCTAATGCCGTACTATTATTCAAGTCAAATCGAATCCCCCCTCCCATTGGGGTGATAAGGCTAATCTTGCTTTTTTCGACTGCTTTTTCATCTGCCATAATTCTCGATCTTGCTGTCAATTTGGCCTGACTGAAGTCCGGATTTGCCTTTAAAATCCCTACTCCGGCTCCTGCAAATAAATACGGCGAAATGATTTTATGGAAATGATTTTTCTTGTCGTAGCGCTTATTGCCTAGGGGTTCCCACTTGAGGCGTCCTCCAAACTCCATGATACTACTGTAGAACTTAAAGCCTCGCTGCTTTCTAGTGGATTCCTCAAAATTGGCATCAGAACCGGAAAACTTGGCATAAATCGCGGCAAATCGAAGATTAGTTGTCTTGGATAAAACGCGATTAAATTTTAGGCCGAAAGCAAGGTTA
>JALVDO010000611.1 GCA_027008975.1 Saprospiraceae bacterium
GAGTCAAATTGCCGGGTTCACCTCCGTATCCAAACCGTCCAAAGCGGGTACCGCCGGCGCCCAATGCCCAGCTGGGAATGGCGATATTGTATTCCTGGATAGTCGTGATGATTTTCTCAACGTCGAACCCTTTTTCAGTGAGAAAATCAGCCGTTGCGGCAAAATGTCTGCGGTGTGCACTGAGTGCCTTTTTATTGATTTCCTGGATTTTGTTTTTGTCGATAACCATAATCTTTGTTTTTAAGTAACTATTTTCTGTCTAAAAACGGGTACCCGTAAGTAATTGCGTTTTTAGCGTGTGAATGCAGGGGCAACGCCTCCATCAACGTTGATTATAAGTGCGGTACTCTTTTTTAATTGAGTTAGTATTGCAAGTGCAGCCTTAGCTATATCTTCCGGCAGTATAATGGCGTTGAGGAGGGTTCGCTTGGCGTAATGTGCCGGCAGGTCTTCTACTCGGATACCGTAAGCCTTGGCTCTGCCTTCTGCCCATTTCCCCTCCCATATCTTGCTGCCGGCAATGACGGCATCGGGATTGATGGTGTTAACGCGAATTTTATCAGCCCCCAACTCTGCTGCGAGTAATCTGGAAAGGTGCAATTGAGCAGCCTTGGCCGTACCATAAGCGGCATTATTAGGACCGGAGACCAATCCGTTTTTACTGGCAATATTGATAATATCTCCTCCGAGTCCCTGTTGACGCATAACAGCAGCACCTTTTTGAGCCAGCAAAAATTGCCCTTTGACCAAAATGTCCTGTAGTAAGTCCCAGTCTTTTTCGGTAGTGTCTTCCAGCTTTTTAGAGATGGCAATGCCTGCACTGTGTACAATAATATCAACGCCACCGTAAGCGAGGCAAGCCTGATCGAATACTTTTTGGATGGATTGCTCATTGGTGACGTCGCTGGTCAGGTGGATACATTGATCTTTATTGAAAGCCTCAGCCTCCTTTTGCAAATTCCTTTCATTGATGTCTGTCATGACGACAACACCCCCGTTTTCCACAATCGTTTGCGCGATGGCACTTCCGATTCCACCCCCGGCTCCGGTTATCACTGCTATCTTTCTCGAAAGCGATTTTTCGGGTGGCTGTCGTTGCAGTTTGGCCTCTTCCAAAAGCCAGTATTCAATATCAAATGCTTCCTGTAGCGGGAGTGATACATATTTGGAGACAGCCTCTGCTCCCTTCATGACATTGATGGCGTTGACATAAAACTCAGAAGCTATTCGCGCCGTTGCCTTGTTTTTGGCAAAGGTAAACATTCCCACCCCCGGGTAGAGGATGACAACGGGATTGGGATCGCGCATGGCCGGGCTGTTTTTTCGCTTATGTGCTTCGTAGTAGGATTTGTAATCCTGTCGATATTGTTCAAATTGCCGTAGTATCTTTTCTCGTATTTTGGGGGCGTCAGGATTGTCATCCGGTCGAATATTGAGCACCAAAGGTTTGATTTTTGTCCGCAGGAAATGATCGGGACAGGAAGTGCCCATTGGAGCGAGCTTGTTCAGCTTTTTGCTATTTACAAACTCCAATACATTTTTATCATCCCTGAAATGACCAATCATTCTTTGCTCAGCAGAGCAGAATCCACGCAGGACGGGCGCGAGTGCAATTGCTTGTTTTTTCCGCTTAGCAGCAGACATGCTTTTTACCTTTTCGTCGCCAAATGGTTTTTTTTCTTTGAATTTTTTACTGAGGTAATTCGCTGCTTTCTCAATGGTTTCCAGACTATTTAGATAGCAATCATAGGAGGTGTCTCCCCAGGTAAACATCCCGTGACCTTCCAGAATAATTCCCTTGATATGGGGATTGTCTTCATAGTGTTTTCCTATTTTTACACCGAGGTCAAAGCCGGGACGCTGCCACGGAAGCCAGCCCATTTCAGTCCCCCAAATTTCTTTTGTTATTTTCTTGCTGTTTTTCGAGGCGGCGATGGCGATAACAGCATCCGGGTGCAAGTGGTCGATATGTTTGAAAGGCAAAAAGGCATGAAGCGCGGTATCAATGGATGGTGCTCTCGAATCCAGATCGTAAATACAATGTTGGTAGAGTGCGACCATCTCATCTTCGTATTGAAGTCCTTTGTATATCTTACGAAGATTATGGAGTCTATCCATATACAATCCTGCAAGACCATTCCGCCTGAGTGTACCGAGGTCGCCGCCGGAGCCCTTGACGTACATAACGGCAGTTTTTTCCTTTGTCAAAGGGTCTTCTAAAAGTACCTTACAACTGGTATTTCCACCGCCAAAATTTGTGATGCGCAGGTCAGCTCCCAGCATATTGGAGCGATAAATTAATAAATCGACTTCATTTCCCTTTAAAGACTTAGCATACTTTTCGTCCCACAAATAATCGACGTTTTTAAATTTTGGTTTTGATTTCAAACTTGTCACAATTTCTTTTTTATATGTTATAATTCTAAAATAATCGCTTTACTAATCGGACACAATGATAGTAATTTTATGATAATTATACAAACGTTTGCATAATTTAATATTTGTAGATATATTTGCTTTGTCTAAACATCCTAATTGAGGTTTATATTGGGTGTTTTTGACAATCTATCTACTGGACAAAAAGGCTATCATGACACTAAAATCAATTTTCTTTTTCCTTTTGTTGTTAATTGGACTTGCGCCTGCTGTTGGACAAAATGGCAATATTAAAGGAACCATTAATGATGCCGTTTCCGGCGATGGATTGATTGGAGCCTTTGCCATTATAGAGGGGACCGGTTTTGGTACAGCAACAGACATCGACGGGAAGTTTGTCCTCGCCAATATTCCCGCCGGAGATTATCTACTCAAGATTTCGTATATTGGTTATCAGGATCAGGTTATGCCCGTATCCGTAGAAGCAGGGCAAACGACAAGAGTAAATGTTGAGCTCGAATTTGAAGGAGTTGCACTGGGGGCAGTTGAGGTGACGGCACAGGCTAAGGGACAAATGAGCGCTATCAACGACCAGCTTAACTCCAAGTCTATCGTCAATGTCGTTTCTGCGGAGCGAATTCAGGAATTACCGGATGCCAATGCAGCGGAAACAATTGGTCGCATATCGGGTGTCTCCGTTCTGCGAACGGGAGGAGAAGGCAATAAAGTAGTCATCCGTGGGTTATCTCCCAAATACAGTAAGGTGATGTTCGAGGGCGTTTCGATGTCGGGAGGCGAAGGCGATCGCAGTGCTGACATTAGCATGATTTCACCTTATTCATTGGATGGTATCGAGGTTATGAAATCTGTGACTGCCGACCACGATGCGGATTTTATTGGGGGAGCGGTTAATTTTAAGCTGAGGGTTGCACCGAAAAACTGGCACTATGATATGGTAGCACAGGTCGCACACAATGCCCTGAAGGGAACTTACTCCGATTATATGGTTGTTGGGAGTATTAGCAACCGGTTTGCAAAAGATAAGTTGGGTATTTATTTTCAGGGAAATATAGAAAGGAGAAACAGGAGTTCTAATAGCCTTCTCGCCAATTACGATGTACGAAATAGTGCGCTCATTGGCCAGACTAATCCGGTTTATATCCAGTTTTTGAGGCTGACGGATGCCATTCGTGCCAAATCGAGAAAGGGGGCTACGCTCGTATTTGACTACAAATTAAATGACGGGGTTATACATTTTAAGAATATCTACAACGCCGGTGCGACGGATGTAGATAAGTATAATCAAACTTATGATATTGATACCAGAAAACACATCTATGAGTCAAGATCCGAACAGTACAACCTCAACACCATTAGCAACTTTATAGATTTTGAAAAGCGATTTGGATTTTTCACCATTGATGGGAAGGTCTCCCATTCTTACACGAGTAACAAACAGCCCGCTACGCGGAGCTTTGTTTTTGAGCAGGAAGGTGCATTGGCGTCTGCCGTCAAAGATGATGCGATAGCGCCCACAGAAGTTGCCGGGTTTGCCACCATCGATAATGCCAATACTTTTTTTAACAGGTATCAGGAGGGGAGTTATTCGACGGAAGAGCGGCAATACTCCGCAACTTTTAACGTCAAGTACGACTTTTCGATTACCAAGCAGATAAATGGCAATTTAAAGACCGGGGTTAAGTACCGCACCAAAACAAGGTCACATGACCGAGATATTTGGGGTGGCGACCTGAAAATCGGTAGTGGACAGAGTGCAAATGATGCCATCTTATACGCTTTCCCATGGATGCAACAGACTGTAGCGCTGGGTAATCGTTTGCCTTATACCTTATTTAATTATGAAAAATTCGACCATCGTAATTTTCTGGATGGCGAATACCAAATGGGTGCGGTAGCCGACCTCGACCTAATGCAGGATGTATTAGGCGTATTGAAAAACTCAGAGGAGGTGTCCATGGATGGTTATTATAATTTAGAGCGCAGCTCCAATACGTACGATTATCACGGTGCTGAAAACCTGATGGCGGGGTATCTGATGGCGGAGGTTAATTTTGGTAAAAAAGTTAAATTTATCCCGGGTGTCCGCTACGAACAGAACAAAACCGAATACACCGGTGTGCATGGAATTACCAATATTGCATTTGCCGAAAGACACTACATCCGGCAAGATACGACGACTCGACGTGAAAATGCCTTTTTGTTGCCAATGATACACCTGAAGTACAGTCCGGTAGAATGGTTCAATGTGAGGATTGCCTACACACAAACGCTTGCCCGCCCAAACTATAATCAGATAATGCCGCGAAGCGATTTGTGGGGCAACATCGTGTCCTGGAATAACTTTGCGTTAAAACCGGAGCATTCAAACAATATCGACTTATACCTGTCATTCCACGAAAATCACATCGGTCTGTTTACTATTGGAGGGTTTACCAAGAATATTGAAAATATGATTTTCAACCTTGGTAAGCGGGTTATTATTGACCCGGAGGACTATAACCTGCCGCAGGAAAACCGATTTAGGAATATCTATACGGTTGCAAATAATAAAGAAACGGCAATCGTTCGTGGTGTGGAAGCAGATTGGCAGGTGAATTTTTGGTTTTTACCGGATGCGTGGAAGGGCTTGGTGCTCAATTTGAATTACACCCATATTTTCTCCGAAGCCAAATACCCGTTAACGAGAATCGAAAATCTGGCAGAATTACCTTGGGATCCGCCAATGTGGGCAAATATTGATACCTTTTATACGAGTCAGTTGGTCAATCAGCCGGATGATATTGTCAATGTGCAATTGGGTTATGATTATAAAGGGTTCTCCGCAAGATTCTCGATGTTATACCAGTCTTCTACCTTTAAGCGACCCCAGTTTTGGCCGGAGTTATCCCAGTTCTCAGACAAATATCTTCGATGGGATTTGTCTATAAAACAAAAGTTGCCTTGGGCTAATTTACAGGTGTTTTGCAATGTCAATAATATATCGGGGGCGAAGGATAGAGACCTCGTGAAAGGAGCGAGGTGGGACGCTTCCATACAAGATTACGGAGCAACCATTGATCTTGGTGTCAGGATGAAGCTGTGACAATATGAAAAATATTTCGAATCATTTAAATACTACCTATTATGCAAAAAAAATTACTACTATTTTCATTTCTAATGGCGTTATTCATGGCGCCGATACTACTATCCGCTCAGGATATTGTCGATATTCCTCCATTGGATGACGAAGGAGAACCCGCTATTGCATATACGATTATAGGTGATACGACCGATACAGGAGAAAGGATTAATCCCAACAGGATTTACAGGCTGGAGAGGGGAGGTATTTACGTACTGACAGCTACAATTATTGCCGATTACCCGCTGAGCCTTATCGCAGGCGGGGACGAATCGCTGAGACCGCCAATCATTGTAAGCGGCAAATTCGCCGATGGTGTGAATATCCGCCCGATGTTTAGATTTATAGGTGATAATACACGACACGAGTTTAAAGATATTATCTTCAACGGGGTAGATTTGGACAGGTTGTATGATAGTGAATGGATTAAGGGGCTCGTTTTTGAAGGGGATGGTATTAGCGCGAGTTTTGAAGGGTGTGTTTTCAATTGTTTTACAGGTGGTGCAACCAGATTTGAGGGCGCAAACGCCTCAATTTACTTCCGTGATTGTGTATGGAGAAATGGGGTGTGGCCTACTCACATGTTTGTCGGGCAACAGGTGACCATGCCGGCATTGCCGGTGGATACGCTGGTCGTCACTAATAATACCTATTTCAATAATAACGCCTTTTGGTTGTTTCAGGAGGATGGCTTGGCCAATTTTGCAGTGATAGAGCACAACACCATATTCACTTCGCTCATTGATATGATGCGATTGCGCTATACTTCCAATACTTATATACGCAGCAATATCTTTTATGGGACGCACGCTTATGGCGATTCGCAGGAAGCCCAGGATGGTACCTGGTATGAACCCGACCATTCTCCTTATTCCATTATCTCACTCTACGAAGTACCGTCTGAACTGCTGGATGAGGCGGGTATGACCGAGGAAGGCCGTACAGTTGTCGTTTCCCACAATGCTTATTTCTCCCCTCAACCCATCGTTGATTACTGGAATTCCCACGCGGGTATTTCCGGTCCGGCATGGATGAACGAGCGCACCCAGGGATTATTCGATGATGAGGTGGGGCACCCCAATTTTATTGAAGGGAATAATGTGAATGCCGATCCGAACTTTACAGATACGGAGATGGATGATTGGGTTGTGGGAAAGGTAGCAGATTTTTGTAATACTTATCGGGCGACACTCACGCCGGGTAGTCCATTATCAGGAGATGCAGGAGACAATCGCAACTATGACGAGCACTTTGGAGTCGATATTTTAGCCGGGTTAATGTGGCCACTGCCGGAGAATATGGCTTACCAAAATGCCGACCTTCTCGTTGGAGGACACGATGGCTTACCGGTTGGAGATTTGAATTGGTTTCCCGATTTGAGGGAGCAATACGTGGAGCCTACCGAAATTACTACGGCTCTGAACGAACCTATTGCGGCAGTTTCTGCTGAATATCAGCTTGAGAATAACTTCCCCAATCCCTTCGCTTCCAAGACCATTATTTCTTTTAACATACCCAAGGCGGGAATGACGACATTGAAGGTTTATGATATGTTTGGAAAGGAAATACAAACATTGGTTAAGGAAGAACTGAAAGCGGGGAAGTACGAATATGAATTTAACACTCGCAATTTGATTTCGGGAAGTTACTTTTATCAACTGCAATCAGGAGATTATACAGGGGTTAAGAAAATGACAATTTTAAAATAAGGTAGTTAAGTTAGTGAGTAAAGAACCAATATCTGCCCGTCTATTTGGGATGGGTGGATTATTGGTTTTACGGACAAGGTTTTCTTTCAGCTCTTATCGTGTTTTTGGGAAGAAACGAGATACATAGTACAACCGACACTTGTTACCAAGCGACGGGCAGATAATTATCAATTTTCATTTAAACAACTTCAACAATTACTTACTTACATACAATAAACAAAAACTTTTATTATTATGAAAAAAAATTACAACTTAACGGGTATCTTACCTTTCCTGGTACTGATGCTTTTTGCTAATTTGGGTCTTAGTCAGGAAGTCGTTAACACCGCTTTCGGACCTGATTCAGGTGTGTTTACAGTGGAGTTCGATGTCGTTCCTTCACATTCACCAATGAATGGAGGAGTGGGACTGTCGGATGTGACTGTTGGTACCTGGGGAGATATGGCTTGTATTATTGGGTTTCATCAAATGGGCATTTTGCGGGCATACAACGGCTCGGGGTACGAATACGTCAATGAGATTCCTTATTCGGCGGGTACTTCTTACCACATGGTGATGGATGTAGATGTTCCCAATAAGACATATAGTGTAACCGTTACGCCAGATGGTGGCTCGCCGACTGTATTGGCAATGGATTACGCCTTCAGAACAGGGGCGACAGTCCTCAATAATTATGCTTCCTACAATGATACGAATACGGCTTTTGGTGGTATTCCGGGGGCAACAATGGATATTACGAATTTCGTTTACACCGCTTCCCCAACTGTGGTTACTTCTTATGAAGAGGATTTTGAAGCACCCGTTAGTATGGACTTATGGCGACCAAATGCGATTGCACACGATGATGGTACTCCTGCATTTGATGTGACACAAGATGGTGGCGTATTGAATGAGGTAGTTAGTCAGGTAAATTTCTATGACGGACAGTTTTATAATTTCACAGAGCACGAGAATATTATCCTAGACATCACGGAGAATCCTTATGTTACTTTTGATGTAAAAATTGAGCCGGGTGCGACCTATGATGGAGAAGCTACGGATTCTGTAGCGTTCTTGGTCTCTCCTTGGGGTCCGAATGCCGATGGTAACCTGATGCGTGAATTCCTTGCTATTCGCATGGATATTCCGGCTGACGGAGCATGGCATACCGTTCGTTATAATATCTCGGATCATTTTGGATTGCCGGATTGGGATGGTACTATTCTGGAGAATGACTATTCCGAGATTCAGGCTATTTTAGTAGAAAATGTTGTCTGGCCGGGTACTTATGCTTTCACCATGCAGTTGGATAACTTCAAGATAGGAGATGCAGCCGCTCCTCCGTCCGTGGTTACTTCTTATGAAGAGGATTTTGAAGCCCCCGTTAGTATGGACTTGTGGCGACCAAATGCGATTGCACACGACGACGGCACACCTGCTTTTGATGTGACGCAGGATGGTGGCGTATTGAATGAGGTGGTTAATCAGGTGAATTTCTACGACGGACAGTTTTATAACTTCACAGCTAACGAGAATATCATTATTGACATCACGGAGAATCCTTATGTTACTTTTGATGTGAAAATTGAGCCGGGTGCGACCTATGATGGAGAAGCTACGGATTCTGTAGCGTTCTTGGTTTCTCCTTGGGGCCCGAATGCCGATGGTAATCTG
>JALVDO010000612.1 GCA_027008975.1 Saprospiraceae bacterium
CAAATATGCTGATTGTGACGGCAATGGCATTGTTGATACCCCGGATAGGGATGTCATCCTGAGCAACTGGAAGGAGACCAACGAGCTTTGGGAGGGCGATATAAACGCATTTAATCACACGCCTATAAGTGCCCTCACGCTTAGCACTAACCCTCTCTTTGTTGATGCTCATGATGTGGAAGAAGGAGAGGAAGCTGTTTTTGACCTCGTGCTCGGTAGCGAAAGTGAAGTGGAAAATCTTTACGGGTTAGCGTTTATCGTTCGCTATGACCCGGCAGCTGTTGTATCCGGTTCTCTTGGAATCAGTTTCGACAACTCTTGGTTTGGAACGGAGGGTGAAGATTTTATAGCTATTTATAAAAACGATGCTGAGAATGGCCGGATTGCCATCGGTATGACGCGAATTGACGGCAATCCCATTTCCGGAGCCGGCGCCATCGCTCAATTGAGCATCACTATTGAGGATGTTATTTTCAGAGATGATTATCTGATGTTTTTCGATGTGCAAAATATTAGGGCGCTGAATGAGCAGGAGCAGGAATTGCTCATCGCGGGGCAACAATCAAGAGCCAGTGTCTCACCACGTGTGGCAACTAACACGACGGATTGGGGGCGGCAAATTGTCGTTTTCCCAAATCCCGTTACCGGTGTCCTAAATATTCAATCAAGGGGTTTGACGATTAACTCTTTCGATATTCTGAACATAGAAGGTCTTCGGATAAAAAGCGTTGAGAACCCGACAGTTGATATGAGGTCATTTGCTCCGGGCATCTACTTTCTACGAATTAATAGTAGTAAAGGGGTTCTTTATAAAAAAATTATTAAGCAATAAACGCGCTCTTAATGGACCGGTACATTTAATCAAGGTTATCCCTCGTATTGCAATGTGCCGGTCTCCTTTTTAGAATTATTTGAAAAATTAACACCATGAAGAAGATTATAAAAATACTAACAATTATTCAGTTTTCCTTTTTGTTTAGTGCAAACGCACAGTCCTTCACAGGTACGATTCACACGCCCAACAACCAAGTAGTTGAAGGTGTGACCATTACTGCCAAAAACACGAGTAGCCAAGCCTCTATAACCGTTATGAGTAATAACGATGGTACTTTTACCATAGACGTAGCAGAAGCCGGCGATTATGAGTTGAGTTTTGAATCCGATGTTAATCCATTAAACGGAGTGAGTACTTTTGATTTGGTACTCATTAGCAAGCACATTTTGAATATATTGGTACAAGACTCCTATTACAGTATTTTGGCGATGGATATCAATGGCAATGGCATCGTGACTGTTTTTGACATCATCTATTTGCGACAATTTATTTTGGGAATAGATTTTATTTTCCCCGTACCTGCTTGGAGATTTCTCGAAGCGATGGACGACCCCACGGATTTTGTCCCACTGCCGGAAGTCGATACCTTACACTTTCATGTAGACTCCGGAGAGACCAAGGTACTTGACATTATTGCGGTGAAGGTTGGTGATGTCAATGGGTCTTTTATTGGAGGGTGAGGTTTTGTCGGGAAATAGTAATATTTTGTGGACTAAAAAAGGGATTATGATAAAATCAACAACTGCATTACTATTCTCCATTTTCCTTGTGGGAAGCATTTCGGGACAAGCGGCCATTACGGGGACAATAAGGACATTTACCGGCTTGCCTGTGAAAAATGTCCACATTTCACTACGCGATTCCGTGGGACACTTACTAGGGGAAGCGCTTTCACAAGATGGCAATTTTGACATGTCAGTAGCGGAAGGAGGAGACTATACCCTTATTTTTGACAAAAACGACAACGTACTCAACGGTGTATCGGTTTTTGATTTAGTGCTGATAGCGAAGCATATTTTGGGTATCGACCCTGTGACGAATTTCTACTATTTTTATGCTATGGATGTCAATGCAAGCAATAGTATTTCGACCATTGATATAATCTATATCCGCAGGTTAGTACTTAGTGTGGTGCACGAATTTCCGGCAGGAAGCTGGAATTTTGTAGAGGAACTATCTGACCCCGAAATGCCCTTCAATGAAGTAATTCACTTAAATTCCATTCCCGTTAACGTCCAATTGGGAGAGACGAAGACGGTCAGTGTTATCGGCATTAAAATGGGGGATGTTAATGGAAGTACGACTGGGGAGTGAGGTGTTTTTTGTTTCTTGTTTCTTGTTCTGTGTTCCTTGTTTCTTGTTTTTTGCGTTGTTGAGCCTGCCTCACGACTGAAAGGAGGGAGGCTGTTGAGCTGTTTTATTCTAATTCTGACCACATTCATAGACG
>JALVDO010000613.1 GCA_027008975.1 Saprospiraceae bacterium
AATTTTCCTTGCGCCGCCTTGTCTTGCTGCGCTAGCTTCGGAGCCCCTTTGGGTCTCCTCGCGTTTCCGGGAGCCAAAGGCTTCCAACCCGATAGACCAAACGCACACGCCTTTGTCTCCCTTCGTTACTTCGCAAGCCCGCGTGCCTCCGCTAACGCTCCGGCACGGGTCTTGCTCCGTGCGCCTCAAAGCCCTCCGCCCTCCGCTTCGCTCCGGGCGCCGGTCTTTTCGGCTGAAATAGTTTTTTTACATACTCATTTGTATACTCCAATTCTCGTAAAAGACTGTACATCGTATATGAAGGCCTATGTGCATTGATCATTTACCATAATACAAACCAATAAATTATTTCATGAGTTTTGTCATTCATTGCTACACCTTTTGAATATCCGTGTTTCCAATCATCCGGCATGTATTCACCATTAGATCGATGCTTTTTATCCCAATAAAGTCCTTTTCTTGATTCTAAAACATATATTTTATATTCATATGGTAGATGAAGAGGTGTTTTAAAATCTTCCTCATATAAACCCCAAAAATTGGGAATAGGTATTTTATTTTTTAAACATTCTTTTTGTAAATAATTGTATATTTCATTGTCAGGAGCTTTTTTGGGCCAAGTATAATTTTTTTCATTTGTAAATTTGTTAATTATAAAAAGACACGTATCGTTACTATCATATATTGCTAACGAAATCTTTTCTATGCTATCTTTCAACTTATTAATAGAATCTTCCTCTAATTTTTGTAATAAAAATAAGCGTGTTACATCATATTCTCCGTTATCAGTTTTATCAATTATTCCATTAGTAATGTATTTAGGGAAATGTCCTATGAATCTTTTAGGATATTTGCTGATTAGGTTTCTATAATAGGAACTATGACGATTAGGTGTGCACGAATAAACGAAAATTATTCCTAATAATAATATTAAAATATTTTTCAGAATTCTCATTTGTTTTTTCTTTTTTCCAGTAAAGAGTCTATTGGGCCTTTTGTTAAATGAATTAATTTTTTATGTTTTGAGAAATCTCGTTCTTCAATTTTTTGAATTTTTATCGCACGATAAATTACCTGGTCCCATCCTATTCCGCTAAAATCTCTTTTTTCTCTACCAACTAATTTAAATGTAGTTTTTTGGTCAAAAGATTTTACATATGTAAAACTTTGATTATGTATTTTCTTTTCAACAGCATCATTATATAATGAGTGCATAGAACCATCGCTGTCTCCAAAATGCTGGCTATCAGTTACTTCGGTTACATCAGTTTTTATGGCAAGTGAATACCCCCTTTTATTCGCAAAATCTTCTGCCACACTTTCAGGCACATACATTGTTTTATTTTCACTTACTTTATCGTCTTCGGTATCAAACATTGTATCATCTCCCAACCTTTCCCAATTGCTATAATCATTTTTTTCGTTATTAAAAATTAAATCGGCTTGTTGTTCACCAAATGCTTTTTTAGCGGTTTCTTCATTTAGTTGATTTTCTCCCTCAATATAGACTAACGCACCGGTTTTTTTATTAACAAACCAATCATCACTTTTCTTTCCGTTAATGTCAATATGCCGAACCGGATCATTTTCACCATAATTATACGCCGTCATCCCGTAATACTTTTCCGCCAGCGGGTCCACCACAAACCACCTTCCCACGGCCGCATCATAACTCCTGGCGCCGTAATCATACCAGTTAAGCCCCAAATCATCCTGCCATTCCTTGCCGTTATAGCGGTACTTATACCTCCCCGCTTGCGCTTGCACCGTAAAAATAAAATCCTGCTCCTTGTCGTATTTTAAGTCTTCTTCTTCTTCGTTGTAACCGCGGTGGAGCAGGCCAAAGGGATAGTAGTTATGCTCGCGCAACACAGTTAAGCGGCCGTTCTCGCGGGTAATGTTTTGCCGGATGTTGCCCAAGTGGTCCGTATGATTATACACGTACTGGAACTTAAACTCGTTATCAATGCCACCCGGATACACCGCACTCACATAGCCCTCGTCGGTGCCAATGAACATCAGTTTCCAGTCATATTTGATGTGGTTGTTGTATTTGTGCTGGAATTGCATGCCAAGATTAGATTTGCATCAGATATCGCTCCAACCAATTATCCAATGTCTAATATTTCCCTCGGAATATTTGATCAAATATAATTTCCATTTCATATCGTCATAAATAATATATGCAACAAGAGGATTATATACACCTATTTTATTCCCATTAATTATTTCACCAGTACACTCATCAATTCTCTTATCAATATTTTTTTCT
>JALVDO010000614.1 GCA_027008975.1 Saprospiraceae bacterium
AGCGGGGTGGAACCGAACAAATGGGGGTAAATACGACACTCGTGATATGGTGCGGCAAATGGTGACCCTTAGAGCGGAGAAGGCAAAATTGCTTGGCTTTGAGAATTTCGCTTCCTGGAGACTGCAAAATACGATGGCAAAAAAGCCCCAGGCAGTTTTGGATTTGTTTGCCAAATTGGTCCCGGCAGCGAGAAACAAAGCGGCTAAAGAAGCGGCGGATATTCAAACTATGATAAAAAAGGAAGGCGGTGATTTTAAATTGCAGCCCTGGGATTGGAATTTTTATGCAGAAAAAGTTCGGAAAGAAAAATACGATTTAAATGAAGACGAGGTGAAGCCTTACTTTGAGATGCACTCCGTACTGGAAAACGGTGTTTTCTTCGCGGCAAACAAATTATACGGGCTGACCTTCAAAAAGCGAACCGATATACCCGTTTACGATGATGATATGATGGTCTATGAGGTATTTAATGAAGATGGCAGCCCGTTGGCTCTATTCTATGCAGACTATTACGCCCGTTCTTCCAAAAGCGGAGGGGCGTGGATGGATAATTTTGTGACACAATCCAAAATGTATAACAAAAAGCCTGTCATTTACAATGTAATGAATATAGCCAAGCCAGCTGAAGGAGAGCCGACCTTGCTCAGCTTCGACGAAGTGGAGACGATGTTTCACGAGTTTGGCCATGCATTGCACGGAATGTTTGCAGATCAGCAGTATCCGAGCCTATCCGGCACGGCTGTTGCGAGAGATTTTGTGGAATTTCCTTCTCAGGCGAATGAGCCTTGGGCATTGCACCCCGAGGTGCTTGCTAATTATGCTGTTCATTATAAAGACGGCACGAAAATTCCCAAAGAGTTAATCACAAAAATTAAGAATGCAAGTACTTTTAATCAGGGCTACAGCATGGTAGAAATACTCGCCGCTTCCAATTTGGATTTACTTTGGCACATGATTAAACCGCATACGAAAATTGATGATGTCAACGGCTTTGAGGATCAACTTTTGCGCGAAGTGGATTTATTAGTACAGGAGGTACCTCCTCGTTATCGCTCGACTTATTTTGCGCACATTTTCGCGGGAGGTTATTCCGCAGGTTATTATTCTTATCTGTGGACGGAAGTGTTGGCACACGATACCTACGATTATTTCCAGAAACACGGTGGTCTGACTCGAGAAAACGGGCAACGATATCGCGATATGGTTTTATCAAGGGGCAATACGCTTGATTTGGAGAAAATGTATAAAGATTTTCGTGGCTCTGCTCCGACAATTGAGCCAATGATTAAGGCGCGAGGACTAAAATAGAAACTGGAGTCGTCTTTAGATATTAGGCTTGAATTTACTTTGATTGCCCGCAAACTTTCGTTACCTTTGCGGCGTTTTTAGAATAGTGTTATAAATATCAACTTCAGAAGTTGTTTAAGAATGGCTGCTTGAAGCGAAAAATAAATATTTTAAGTGAAGATGACTTACAAAAAGCGGAGTTTAGCAGCGCTAAATGAGTATTTTTGTAAGGAGATATTCGCTTAAAAGATTATTTTGCAGCCAAGTGAGCTATTTTTAAACAACTTCATAACAATAAAAAAAATAATATCTCTATGGCATTAGTAGGAAAAAATGCACCGGATTTTCAAGCAATGGCAGTCGTGAATGGCGATGAAATTGTTGAATTTAATTTAAGTGATTACATTGGAAAGAAGTACATTGTGCTGTTCTTTTATCCAAAGGATTTTACATTTGTTTGCCCAAGTGAGCTCCATGCTTTTCAGGAAATGTTACCTGAGTTTGAAGACAGAGATACCATGGTAATCGCTTGCTCAACTGATACGGAGCAATCCCACTGGGGATGGCTACAAATGGATAAAAATCAGGGAGGTATCAAGGGCGTGAAATATCCGGTAGTCGCTGACACCAATAAGACCATCTCTGCTAATTACGATGTATTGGCAGGTGATTGGATTGAAGCGCCCGACGGACGATTGGACGTAGAAGGCGAATTGGTTGCATATCGGGGACTTTTTATCATTGATAAAGAAGGAATCGTTAGACACCAGTTAATCAATGATATGCCTTTGGGACGAAATGTCGATGAGGTAATCCGCTTAATCGATGCTATTCAGTTCACTGAGAAGTACGGTGAGGTCTGTCCGGCTAACTGGACTAAAGGAAAAGAGGGAATGAAAGCCTCTCATGATGGTGTTGCTGAGTATCTCGGCAAGCATTAATAAGTCGTTACAATAATTAATAAAACCGGGTTGGGAGT
>JALVDO010000615.1 GCA_027008975.1 Saprospiraceae bacterium
TGCTTGGTCTCCAATAATATCACGAAAATCAAAATCTTCTATTCGCTCCCTGCCGTATAACAACGACCGGCACGAACCCAATCCCATTCCCAAGCCAAATTCAGCACAGGCACGAGCGAGGTTCTCGTTGATTACTTTTGCCTTTTTTACCCCGCCGGTCATGCTTGATACCCATATTGGCATCCGCATCTCTTTGCCCAAGAAAGGGAAAGTATCCGGTAGCCCTTCTGCCGGATGAAAACCAAGCATTGGCTCATATATGAAACGGGTATCTAGTGACGACTTGTCCACCTGCGCTGCATCAGTCAGGTTGATATGATCTTCCTTTCGGGAAGCTGATTTCTCGTCTTTAGATAATGCCATTTTGCATGGAATAGTTTAACAAAAGATTATTCTCGGCACAAAAATAGTGATTTTTAATTAGATGGGTGGTATCTTGGCTGTTAAGTATCAAGACTGGAAAAAGACTACCTGTTCAAAAGGTCAATTCGCTCTTTTATATCCAACTTTTTTTGTTTCGCCCGAATAATGATAGGAGGAGCTACTCTATCTGCACAATCAGTTAATGCGCACCGTTCGCAAGTGCGATTAACGGTAACGTGGGGAATGCCGGAATCATTAATAAAACTAATTTTCTGTAGTAGTGCTTTATTGATTCTCAAACCAATTGTCACATTGATATTGGTCTTTTGGGTGGGAAATTCCGGGCGCGCGATGGATAGGCACAAATAGGTCTCGTTTGTATCCAAGTGTGTGATTTTACCGGCTTTTACTACTGCTCCCGCCTTGGTACCTTCATCTCTCAGTTGGTTGAGCAACTGGATACCTGTCCACCTCCGGCAATAGTGTTCTCGCAGCCCGTTATTATGCGTATGCAGGCGACAATTGATGTGCAACTCGCGGTCAATAGTGAATTCGTTGGTTGTTTTTTCTTCTTTGATGCGAATAAAAAATAGGCTGTTGATACCAAAGAATTGGGGTAGAACATTGGTTAGTCGATGGTACAACATTTCCGGAGTCGCCCGGTATTTGTCCATGAGGTTGAGTAGAAGCGTCCCCGACCATTTCTTTTCTTGGAAGGTGTTTTTTACATCTTTCACGAAGGCATCAAGGGGCATCAGCAGGGCATCGGAGAAGTAGATGGCTTTGGAGTGGTTCAATACCTCTTCAAAAGTTTGGGGGTGATGTAGAGAGGAGGTATTAGCGCGTGCTTTTAGGTTGAGGTATTGAAAGGCAATCTCCTTACCAAACTGAAACGTGCGCTGCACGGGCGTAAGATTTTGGTTGAGGAGCAATTTTTTGTTTTTACTCAAAAAGACGGAGCGCATTTGCTGTAATTCAGGATATTGATTGAGCCCTCCCTCAATAATCTTGTACTTGTATTTTGAGATGAGTAATTGCTTCAACTCTTCATCGCTGAGCAATTGGTCAGTCGAGAGTGCATTGTCTTCTCGGAATTGCCTGACTGCCTCCTCTATTTCTTCGAAGTAGTTATTGTTTAACTCCAGAAACGACCGCAATGCAGCGAAATAAAAATGCCCATTCTGTAAAGAATAATGCTGGGATATTTCAAGGAGAGTCGAGATGAAAGCATTGACTCGCGTAGGTGCGCTTGCTATGATTTCGATTACTTTTGAGACGTCAATCCCAAATAAATCCAAGGGGAGCTCGTTGAGAAAGTTGGAGCGGAGTAAGTTTTCGACCGGTTGTAATCTTTGCGGCAATACCCCCGAGGTCAGCTCTCCTGTATTTGCCCCTAAAACTTCTGATAATACCGTTATCTTATCAGCTTTGGGATATTTTTTTCCTTTTTCTATCTCATTTAGGTAAGAAACAGACATCTTAGCACGGCGAGATAACTCGGCAAAGGAAAGCCCCTCCGCCTGCCGTAAATGGCGAACTTTGAGTCCAAAAATTATTTTATCACGCTGCGTTTTCGCTCCCATAATGAACACAAAGTTATTAAAATTAGCGAATATTCGCAAGAAAGTAATATTTATGATCAGGGCTTTCTCATAAAAACAATTCTCGTTTATTCTGTCAGGATAATTGTACCAATGACGCAAGACTCAATTTTTTGCTTGACAAGATTAGTCCTTTTTCTGACAGGATTTACAGGATTTACAGGAATTTTTGCAAGGCAAAAATTCCTGCTGCTGCCCTGAGCTTTTTATGAGAAAACCCTGCAGAAAAATAAGAGTGGTTGAAAAAGTGCGATAAATCATATATGTTTGTGCAGGTATAAGTAAGTTGGCGGTAATGCAG
>JALVDO010000616.1 GCA_027008975.1 Saprospiraceae bacterium
CACAGCATATTTACCACTTGGGTGCATGGAATAAACCGCCATGGGAAGAATTGTTCTTTCCTTGGTTTCGACATTCATCAATACCGAAACAAACTTGCCACCGATTCGGTCATTATAAATTATGTTTGTCCTGTAATCCGGGCCCACCCATTGCAACATACAACCTTGCTGCCAGTTCCACGCCCGGGTTTCGGTCAGCCGGACAAAATTCTCCCCGCGCTGCCAATCGAAATACCCGATGTCCAACACATCGTCCTTACCGGGCATTCTATCTATGAACGCTGAGCGTTGAGATAGTATCCTCACATTATCTACATCAAACGGAGATTTATCGTAATAACCAAAGAAATGGTAACTTCCAGGCGGGGATCTAAACAACGGCTCCATCTTATTTCTTTCTCAGCAATATCTCGCCGGTTCTCACAAGAAACTGCTTTGCCAAGCCCGGGTAATTGATAACCTCAAAACCATTCGCCCTAAAATACAGAATTGCCAGAAATGGGTCGATATGATTGCATGCGTCGCTATCGGATTGCCAATAAACCTGGTAATTCGCTTTAATACGGCGATAGTGAAGACTTTTCCTGAACACCTTCTTATTGATCAAAAACAAGATCAAGAAGATAAGCCTTTTTGGCATTACATGGCTTAAGCGGAATAGAAGATTCTCCCTAATAGGAATTGACGCCTTATATATCTTGCCAATAATGTTGAAGTCCTTATACGGCCTTACCTGGTAGCCTTCCGCCGCCCAAGGCCTACACTGCCATGCAGGATCAAACAGCACCAGACCTCCGCGCTTTGTAACCCTGATCATCTCGGACAATGCAAAATCAATATTTGGGATATGCTCAAAAACTGCATGAGTAAAAACAAAATCAAACGACTCTGACTCTAAAGGGTATGGAACACCATCTTCTACCACATGAAACGGTTTTTTATAATACCCGGCCAGCCCTTCGGACACATCAACACCGGTATAATCTTCCACGATGTCCTGGAAGCGGCCGTTTCCGGAACCGATCTCAAGAACCCGCCCATTTTTTAACTTGTATCGATCGATGATACTTGACAATACCGGATAAAAAGAATGCCCATCTGCAGCCTTGCAAAATGAGTATTCATTATCTCTGTCTACCTGATCATAAAATGACTTGTAGTCTTGATCTTTCATTAATTACCCACCACAGATTGAACTGCTTTTTCAATCCATCTCGCATCTTCACTAAAGTTCCAGTCACCCACTATTTCCAGTGACCTTTTACCCATTCGCCTCACTTCGCTCCTGTTCTTATAGAAATACTCTATATGTGCCGCAATAGAGTCAGTATCACCGACCTCTACCACGAAACCATTTTCTCCATGCTTAACCAAGTCTTCAGCTGTACCAACAATATCGGTAACAATGATTGGTAACTCAAAATTCATCGCTTCATTCATTGCCTTGGGAGAGGGGTCGTAATCAGATATCACAGTAGCGATATCCGCGATGCTGTAAAATTTCGCCAGCTCGCTTTGATTTTGAAAACCAACGAATACAGCCTTGATGTTATGTTTTATCGCATAGCTTTCCATGCTTTTCTTTTCGATACCATCACCCACAAAAAGAACTGTTACGTCTTTATGACCTAGCTTATTAACTGCCTCCAATAGATCATGCGGCCTTTTACGAGATGTAAATCTTGCTGAAAAAAGAACCACAAGATCACCCCGATCAATACGCAAGTTTTCCAGGATATCTGACTTTTTAGCCAAATATTTCTTTCTCTCGTTTTGGAAATATGCATTATCAACAGCACATGGCAAAGGAAACAACTTGTCCTCGGGTACGCCATAATGCTCAAGATACTCTTTGTTACCGCTGCAACTGTACATCACAGCATCACAGGCTCGAAAAAATCGTAATAAAATAACTCTCTTTAACCACTTTTTCCATGGAGGGATTATTTCGTGCGCCCTTAACGTCGCCTCGCCTCTCCAGATTATCTTGATACGTGATACCTTAGCTGCGATAAACGCAATCCAGCAGGAAAAATTATCATAGCCCTGAATAAGGATAGCGTCGTATTTTTTCTTTTTAACAATTCTAAAAAGGCCGGGATTGACTCTTGAAAAAAAACCGCCAGTTTGATTTACGGGGTAATTTCTGGATATTACGTAGTTATAGCCATCAAGCAGGGAAATATCCCACTTAATGGTCGTCATGAATTCATGCTGGTATAGAGGCTTGACGCCTATATCGCTACAATATACCACCATACTGT
>JALVDO010000617.1 GCA_027008975.1 Saprospiraceae bacterium
TTTCCGTGTCAGCATATACTGACGACGGGATTTCCGTGTCAGCATATACTGACGACGGGATTTCCGTGTCAGCATAAATACTGACGACAGGATATATTACTGCAAATCCCGTGTCAGTATAAATACTTTAATCGAAAAACGCACATTTTGCATAATCGGTTATTTATTCCGCTTAAAGTATAATTAAAGAAAAATGGAATTAGGCAAATTTTTATTAATGCGACAGGAGTTATTATTGACGGCAATAATCCTCGTGCTGTTGTGTGCAGAAATATTCCTGTCAAGGGAGAAAAAGGCAATGATTATCCCCATTTCCATAGGGTTGTTTGCACTACAGACAGCGCTTGGTTTTATTCCGGGAGATTACGGTCAACTCTTTGGTAAGATGTATCAAAATACAGCATTGACACACTTCATGAAAAATGTGCTCAACATTGGGGTACTCGTCGTACTGTTTCAATCTGCATCCTGGATAAAGCGGGATTTAATAGAACAGGGAAGGGGAAGTGAGTTTTATTTGCTGATTTTCTCTACATTACTCGGGATGTATTTTATGATTTCGGCAGGAGATTTTCTAATGTTTTATTTAGGGTTGGAATTATCATCTCTTCCCATTGCGGCATTAGCGGCTTATGATATTTATAGGAAGAAATCCGCTGAAGCCGGTATCAAGTTCATCCTCTCTGCTGCGATGGCTTCGGGCGTTTCCCTCTATGGTATTTCGATGATATACGGCGTGACGGGTTCGATGTTTTTCGATGAGATTGCACAATCGTTCAGCTATGGTGCTTTGGAGATTTTGGCACTGTTGTTTTTCATGGCGGGCTTGGCATTCAAGATGTCGTTGGTGCCTTTCCACTTTTGGACGCCGGATGTTTACGAAGGGGCTCCAACCAATGTCACGGCTTATTTGTCCGTTGTGTCAAAGGGGGCAGCAGCTTTTATTTTGGCAATAATTTTGTTTACAGTGATGAAGTCTATGGCAGTCGTCTGGAAAGATGCGGTATATATCTTAGCTGCTCTGACGATGACGATTGGTAATTTATTTGCCATGCGGCAGAAGAATATGAAGCGATTTTTGGCGTTTTCTTCCGTAGCACAGGCGGGATTCCTGTTGCTTGGATTGATGGCTGCCGCCCAAATGGGGATGGCGGCGATACTCTATTTTGTACTGATATACGTATTCTCCAATCTAGGGGCATTTGGTGTGGTGCAGGCTATTTCATTTGTGACAGGCAAGGAGAACATGGATGACTACAATGGGTTGTATCGAACAAATCCGAAATTGAGCCTCGTAATGCTTCTATCACTTTTCTCGTTGGCCGGAATTCCTCCGGTTGCCGGATTCTTTGGGAAGTTTTTCCTTTTTGTCTCTGCAGCGAGTGAGGGATATTACTGGTTGGTAGTTATTGCCGTGTTGAATGTTATTGTTTCGCTTTATTATTATTTGTTGGTAGTACGGGCGATGTTTTTGCGTACGAGTGATAATCCCATTCCCTACATCAAATCGGATAATCTATTGAGAATAGGATTGGCAATTTGTGTAGTTGGCGTATTGGTGGTGGGGCTGTATAGTCCGTTGTACCAATATATTTTTGAACTGGGAGGTAAATTTTAAATTCATCCACTTTAAATTAATAATGAATGTCAGCATTAAATAAAGGAAGACACTTGTTCGGGGAATTGGCAGATGGTACGAAAGTTACTTATGTCGAAAAAAAAATTGATCAAACCCGTGTTGATTTTCTGAAAGAGCTATTGGAACACAATGGTTATACGGTCATTGTGGTAGAGGAAAAGCGCAAGTCAGAGGAGGAGCCTCAATTGTATACACTTGCGGTTACCGATTTGGTGTTTAATCCCGTCATTGCCGTATATAACCGCGAACTTCACACCAAGGATGGTCGGAAGGTAACCCCGGACTATTGGAATCAGTTGACGGATAAGACGATCCCGCAATATTGGGATAAGAAGTTGAAAGCCAACTGATGTTATAGCAATTCGATCCAGGGCTTTCTCATAAAAATAATTCTCATTTATTCTTTCAAGATAATTGTAAGTTCTCAATACGGGTGCGTGTGTAGGATTACCATCCTATATCTTTTAGAAAGGAACAGTGAACAGATGTCAGGGCTACGCCCCTTTATTTTTTTTGTAGTTCCACTTATTACGAAGATTAAAGGGCTAACGCCCTTGGTAGAGGATATATTAATGCATCGGATGTTCAAATGTTATCAGGGGCGTAGCCCTAATATCTTCGTAA
>JALVDO010000618.1 GCA_027008975.1 Saprospiraceae bacterium
GGGTTTTGAATCGGGGAGGATGAAGACCGGAACACCGCCACGCGTTGATGGGCGTACGCTGGACTGGAGTAAGATGGAGGTACAGCCGGGAGATGAAAATCCGGGCAAATTCTCATATACCGATACCCCAAAATTAAAAAAACAACGTCCATGCCACGTCACTTATACCAGTAATGAGGTACACGAATTGCTGCGGACGGGCTTTAGTCGGTCACCGATGTTTACGGGGCGAATTCAGGGTATTGGTCCGAGGTATTGCCCTTCAATTGAGGATAAAATCGATCGGTTTGCAGATAAAGACAGGCATCAGTTGTTCGTCGAGCCGGAGGGCTTTGATACCTGTGAGATTTACGTCAACGGCTTTTCGTCTTCCTTGCCGGAAGATGTACAATACAAAGCGCTAAGGTTAGTGCCCGGCTTTGAAAATATGAAAATGTTTCGCCCCGGTTACGCCATAGAATACGATTATTTTCCACCTACTCAATTGAAGATTTCTTTGGAAACACAATTGGTGCCCAATTTGTTTTTTGCAGGACAAATCAATGGGACGACAGGCTATGAAGAGGCGGGTGCTCAGGGGCTGATGGCAGGTATCAATGCCGTTTTGAAAATAAGAGAGGAAGCTCCCTTTGTGCTGAAGCGGTCGGATGCTTACATAGGTGTCTTAATCGACGATTTGGTAAACAAAGGTACCAATGAACCCTATCGAATGTTTACATCAAGGGCGGAATATCGAATACTACTTCGACAGGATAATGCCGACTTGCGGTTGACACCGTTGGCATCGGCACTCGGTATGACGGGAATGGAAGAGCGTATGGAGCGGGTGAGAAGAAAGCAGGAAGATGCTAAAGCCATACAATCCTTTTTGGAGAAGCAAAGCGTTGCACCTGATGTGGTTAATGCTTTTCTACAAGAGAAAAATTCTGCTCCCTTAAAGCAAAAAGTGAAGGTGAAAAGCGTCCTTTCGCGACCACATATTGATTTGGCAGGCTTGAGAAAGGTGCTTCCGGAGCTGGATGATTTCCTTGTGGATTATGATAATGAGGTTATTCAGCAGGCAGAAATCCAGACCAAATATAGTGGTTACATCCAAAAGGAACAGGAAATGGTTGATAAAATGAACCGGTTGGAGTCCGTTGCTATTGCAGATGATTTTGACTTTAGAAAACTGACTTCTCTTTCTGCAGAAGCGAGGGAAAAACTCTCCAGGCAACGTCCTGCTACCATTGGGCAGGCGAGTCGTATTAGCGGTGTCTCCCCGGCAGATATTAGCGTTCTGTTGGTTTATTTGGGGCGATGATTTTTTGTTGGCTAATGTGAGATTATAAAATATACTATGGCATCATCAGGACAGTGGAGGAGGTTGTTGAAAACTTTTCTTTCCAAAATTTCTCATTTCAAGAAGAACTACCCAAAGGCATTTGTTGGTATTAAGGTGATGGTGGGCTTGGGTGTCTCCGGGCTACTTCTGTTGGCAGTGATGGCATTTTTGGTTTGGAAGGGGGCTTTTGGTCCACTTCCCGGCTATCCTGAACTGAAGAATATTAAGAATGCAACGGCGTCAGAGGTCTATGATGAGAATGGGGTGCTAATTGGTAAATTCTACTTCGAGAATAGGGTGAATGCCAGCTTGGATGAGATACCCGAAAATGTCATCAATGCCCTTATTGCAACCGAGGATGCCCGCTTTTTCAAACACGGAGGAATTGACTTTAGAGCCTGGATGCGGGTGTTGTTTAAGACTGTTTTGATGGCCAATCGTTCTTCGGGAGGCGGGAGTACACTCAGCCAGCAATTGGCAAAAAATATTTACGGGCGAAAGCACTATCGGATGTTTTCGATGTTGATTAATAAAATCAGAGAAGCCTTTATCGCCCGTCGCTTGGAACATATCTACACCAAGGAAGAGCTATTGAGGATGTATCTGAATACAGTGTCTTTTAGTGAGAATGTATTCGGAATTAAGGTGGCTGCAGAACGTTTTTTTTCAAAGAATCTCAAAGACCTTTCCGTTGAAGAAGCCGCCTTGCTAATCGGCACGTTGAAGGGCACGACCTATTACAATCCTATCAGGCATCCGGAGCGGGCAAAAAATCGAAGAAATACGGTACTCTCACAAATGGCTAAGTACAATTATCTACCTGAATCAAGTCTGGATTCCATACAGAAAATTCCACTCGAATTGCAGTTTCGACAAGAAAGTGATAACAGTGGATTGGCGACTTACTTCCGGGCTCAGGTCTATCAAAAAGCTAAAGAAGCACTAAAAGGGTATAAAAAGGCGGATGGCAGCCCTTACGACCTCAGAACGGATGGATTGCGGGTATATACCACGCTCGATGCTAAAATGCAGCGCTATGCTGAAGATGCAATGACTGCTTATATGGCTTTTTTACAAAAGACTTTTGATAAAGAATGGAAAGGTGGCATCCCTTGGGGTAAGATGAGTGCTTTTGAGGCTGCCGTCCGAAACTCCAACCGTTATCAATCGCTGCTCAAAGCCGGGTACTCGCAGGATGAGATAGTCTCCATTTTTAAAAAACCCGTTTCCATGCGAATATTTAGTTGGGAAAATGGAGAGGAAGTCAGGGAAATGAGCCCCTTGGATTCTGTCAAGTATTATATGGGTATGCTCAATATGGGGATGCTGCTCGCAGAGCCCCAAACAGGAGCAGTGAAGGTGTGGATAGGTGGTATTAATCACCAATACTTCCCTTACGACCATGTTAAGTCGAAGCGGCAGGTAGGTTCTACCTTCAAGCCGATTGTCTATGCCGAAGCGCTAAGCCGGGGGATGTTGCCCTGTGAATATACCGCCAATGAATTGACGCGTTATGCTGATTATGACGACTGGATGCCGGAGAATGCAGAGGGAACTTATGGCGGTGCTTATTCGATGGAGGGTGCACTGGCACACTCTGTTAATACAGTTGCCGTAGCGGTTGCCATTCGTGCAGGCTTAGACGGGGTGCGTAACCTGGCGCAGCGTATGGGCATTGGAGGGGATTTGCCTGATGGTCCGGCTATTGCACTTGGGGCGGTGGATGCTTCTCTTTGGGAGATGACTAGCGTGTATAGCGTTTTTGCTAATAGAGGACGCCGGGCTGATTTGTATTATTTGGATAGGATCGAGACCTCCGATGGTCAGTTGATTGTCGAATTTGATAAGCCCAATCCGGAGGAATTCGAACCCGTGCTAGACGAGGGCAAAGCCGATATGATGATAAAGATGCTGGAATCCGTCATTGATAGCGGTACGGCTAAACGATTGTTGTACAAATATCACCTCAAGGGGCGATGGGCAGGCAAGACAGGAACGACACAGAATCAGTCTGATGGATGGTTTATGGGCTTTAATCCGGCATTGGTCGGTGGTGTCTGGGTAGGAGCGAGTAGCCCGCAGGTGCATTTTAGGACGATTCACACCGGACAGGGGGCTAATACAGCGCTCCCTATTTGGGGATTGACCATTAGAGAAATTGAAGAGGATAAAAAGTACAAAAAAATCAGGAAAGCAAGCTTTCCTCCAATGCAGGACACCTTAAGGGCATTGATGATGTGCCCGCCCTACCTCGATGAAATGCCCATATTGGATATTGTCGATGAATTGCTACAAGATGATTCCGACCTGGAAGTAATAGGACGCGATCGTCTGGATTCTTTAATCCATTTCTTCCCACGGAAGTACAATGAAGGTGCCTCCGAGTACTCGCAACGAATTAAAAAACATAACGAACGACTCGAACGCAAGCGCTACCGGCAGAAGAAAAGACGTAGTTTTTTTGAACGATTGGGGTTCAGAAAGCGGCATTAGTTACTTATTCTTTATTAGAACATTACAATGCAAAAAGAAACCTATACATTATACCAGCTTAATGAGTACATCCGACGGATTATTGCATTGAATTTTTCCGCTCCTGTGTGGGTGACAGCGGAGATTAATCAGGTGTCTGCCTCGCGAGGACATTTTTACCTGACGTTGATCGAAAAAGATGACTTGGAAGGTATCATAGCCCAATCTGATGCCGTCCTATGGGCAGGACGAGCCAATGCGCTTCGTCCTAAGCTCGGAACACACCCTTCGACGCTGTTACAGGAAGGAATGGAAGTCAAGCTGCGGGTACGCCCGGCATTTCACGAAAGATATGGCTACAAACTAACCATTGAGGATATTGACCTCTCCTTCACGCTCGGTAGTCTGGAACAAAAACGACAGGCCATCCTCGAACAGCTGAGAGCGGAGGGGTTGCTTGGAAAAAATCGCAAATGCCCTCTTCCTTTTATCATAAAGCGTATCGCAGTTATTAGTGCAAAAACAGCCGCCGGATTTGAAGACTTTATGAAGCAAATTGAGCACAATCCCTACGGTTATCAGTACCATATCAGGTTGTTTGAGAGCGCTATGCAAGGTACGGAGGTAGAGAGAGAAATGCTCGCAGCCCTGAAGTCTATCCGCAATCTCAAAGCCCGGTTCGACCTCGTTGTTATTATCCGTGGTGGCGGTGCAAAAATAGACCTTGCTGCTTTTGATAACTACAACATAGCAGAGATGACTGCCAATTTCCCCATTCCGGTACTAACCGGCATCGGGCATGAAATGGACCAAAGCCTGCTCGACCTCGTCGTACATACCGCACTAAAGACACCGACCGCTGTTGCGCAATTTCTGATAGAATATCATCTGCGTCGGGAGTCGGATATAATCGAAATTGGTACCCAAATCCAGCATACTTCGAAGTACCTGCTCAATCAAAAAAACGCTGAACTAAAACACTTACAAGACACCATTGGGTTATACGCGGGTACGCTGCTCAAGCGAAAGCGGGAAAACATTGACCAAATGGCAGAAAACTTGCCCTATTTCGCCAAAAAAATGCTACTTTCGGCACGAAAAGATCTCAATAATGCTATTGCCCTGCACCGATTGTTGGATAAGGATAGTATTCTAAAGCGTGGTTTTAGTCTTACCCTCAAAGATGGAAATATCATCAAAGACACCGGAGAATTATCATCCGGCGACCAAATCGTCACCCTGTTGGCAAATGGTGAAATTGAAAGTAAAGTAATCAAAAAAACTTCTCAGAAAAAATAACAACTAATATGAAAAAAATGACATTCGAAAAAGCTTATCGCGAATTGCAGGACATCCTCGCTAAACTCCAGGACGAAGCCGTCAGTATCGACGACCTCGGCGATAAGACCAAACGGGCAGGAGAATTGATTGAATACTGCCGGAAGATATTGCGAAATACAGAAGAGGAATTGGGAGAAGTACTCGGAACGGAAGGGGATAAATAGTATTCAGAATCAAAAAATAGCTTATATTTGCAAAGTAGTTACCAACTGCGCTTTACCATACCAGAAATTTTTCTATGAAAAAATTACCTATCGGAATACAGACCTTGAGTAAAATCATTGAAGGCAATTTCGTTTATGTCGATAAAACAGAAATTGCTCATAGACTCATTGATAGAGGCGGCTACTACTTCCTCTCCCGCCCGCGTCGCTTCGGCAAAAGCCTCTTCCTTGATACACTCAAAGAAATATTTGAAGGCAATAAAGAACTCTTTAAGGGGCTTTATATCTATGATAATTGGGATTGGGAGGTGAAGTCTCCTGTGCTAAAAATAAGTATGGGGTCGGGTGTCCTTAAAAATATAGAAAAATTAAATAAAAGATTGAATAGTACCTTAGAGGATGCAGCAAAATCTGTTGGTATTAATTGTCAATCATCTGATCCCGGAGAATGCTTTAAAGAACTGATTCAAAAGGCAAGTGAAAAGCACAATCAAAAAGTGGTAATACTTATTGATGAGTACGACAAACCCATTCTAGATAACATTACTGACAAAGAGATTGCGCGTGAGATGCGAGATGCGATGAAGGACTTTTATGGGGTCATCAAAGACAACGATACTTACATTCGTCTGGTATTTATCACGGGAGTGAGTAAGTTCTCCAAAATGAACCTTTTCAGTGGGCTGAACAACTTGGAGGACATCACCCTCAATGCCGACTTTGGCGATATTTGTGGTTATACACACGATGATTTATTGACTGTTTTCGAGGAGCACCTCCGCGGAGCAGATATGAAAATGGTACAAGAATGGTATAACGGCTACAATTACTTTGGCAAAAAAGTTTACAATCCGTTTGATATACTATTGTTTATTTCTAATCATTTTAAATTTAGAAATTATTGGTGGTCAACGGGCAATCCTTCTTTTCTGATAGAGATGCTCAAAACGGGAGATTATTACATACCGGACTTGGAAAATTATGAAGCTACCGACGAAATTCTCGATAGCTTTGATGTAGATAGAATAGAGCTTGTTGCTCTATTATGGCAAACGGGTTATTTAACCATTAAAAAGGAATCCCAAACTGTCTTCGGAATGGAATACCAGCTAAAAGCACCAAATAAAGAGGTGCAAACTTCCCTTAACAGCATGCTCATAACCTACCTCACAACTGAGACAGCCCGGAAATTATCAAAACAAAGGAATCTATTAAAAGTACTTGAAAACGGGGATATGGATGGGCTTAAAAATATGCTTACTACTCTTTTTGCCTCCATTCCTTACAATAATTTCACCAACAACAGACTACTGGAATACGAAGGCTATTACGCCAGTGTCGTTTATGCCTACATCGCCAGCCTCGGAATGGAAATCATCCCCGAAGACACGACCAACTTCGGCAAAATGGATTTGACGGTAAAAATGCCGGATGGGAAAATCTACATCATCGAATTCAGGCTAACCGAAAAAGCCACAGGGGAGGCACTCCGCCAAATAAAAGAGAAGCGCTATTTCGAGAAATACCAAACCGACAACGACTTCTACCTCGTCGGGATAGAATTTAGCAGGGCGGAGCGCAACGTTATTGGCTTTGAGTGGGAGCAGATGGTTTAAAGCCGTAATTTAATCTTTCCTTAACTTACTTTTTGATTTCTTTCACATTATTTTGCATGGCGGCTTCGTTATAGGTGTATATTTCTTAATTATTAAAATATACATAATGAAAAACTTATTGAGATTCGCCTTTGTCGCTCTGTTATGTACTGCTGTTTTTTCCGTCTATGCCCAGTCGGAAACAAAGGTCAAGGTCAACCCTAAGTTTGGTTTCAATACTTCGCTTTTTAATACCAATGAGATATCCGATTTTGAAGCTCATGGTCGTGTCGGTTGGAATGCCGGGGTTGATGTGAGAATTGGCAAGTTTTTCTACCTCGCTCCCGGATTACACTACTATAAGACAACTATGCGCTTTGTCAACCGTAGTGAAGTGGAGGATTTTCAGTTCGATTTGGAAGGAGAGCCTACGATTCAGTCGCTGAAGATGCCCATTTTAGTTGGCGGGAAGATTCCACTTATCGGTCTTAGAGTTCAGGGCGGAATTACACCGAGCTATGTACTCTCTACCAGATTGCCCAATGGTACCGACCTCGGTACAGGATTGCTCAATCGCTTCACTACTGCTACCACCTTTGGTGTAGGATGGGATTTGACTTTCATCACTTTTGATTTGACGTATATGCATAGTATGCAAAGCTTCTTCAAAGATTGGGATGCTAAGAATAATACGATTACGCTTACAGCGGGGGTTAAGTTTTAAAGGACTATTGGTGGCTACAATTGTTTTATATGGCAATTGTAGCCACTCAAAATTTTTTCAATTGAAAATAGGGCTTCTGCACCCCACCAAACCGGCGAAAGAAATCACCAACCCCTTTTATCATACTACCTTCGAAATCAAAGGCATTGACCTTGCCTGAATAATACCTGATGGCGTACCATATCAATGCGGCGACCTCGCCCCCCGGAGCATCATTCATTCTTCCCGTTGCCATCAGATAGG
Organism: Saprospiraceae bacterium; assembly: GCA_027008975.1. GTDB lineage: Bacteria > Bacteroidota > Bacteroidia > Chitinophagales > Saprospiraceae > JALVDO01. Next base: position 7,864 of record JALVDO010000618.1, read on the forward strand.
CACTATTCTTGTCGCGGACAATCCAAATGCCGCCCTCTATTCTTCCGGTCTCTTTGTGCTTTGCCAAAAATATCTGAGCTTGTCCACGGGTGGTGGCTGCGAGGTGTAGTTTTTCAAAAAATGTCTTAGAGTAAGGTACTCGTTTTTTTTGTTTGGCAAAAACTTCGGTTATCAACTGATACATGGTTGATACATCATCCGAAAGCATCATCTCCATTTCCTTTTCGGCAACGAGAATACTCCTTCGGTGCGTTTTACTCATTCCTGTCCAAACGGCGTTGGGGTCGCTAATATCTTCCAATACATAGGAATATCTCGTTGTTTGGCGAAAGCCACGATGATAAAAAGGTAGCCAGTTTTCGAGTTGATAATGACAACTTTGACTGTAGTAATGGACTTTGGGGATGGCTGCTGCCAAATCATCCAATACGCGCATCTCGAAGGAGTAGCGTGTTATGCGCTTAGTCAAATTCGGAGGATAAACAAGCCACGGGCCATTAAAGGGCGTTAGCAGCGGATTGCCAATGTTTTTTAAAAATCCAAGGCGCTTTTTGTGTCGGAATGGCAAAACGCCTTCAATTTTGCCACTTTTTTTATTCTTGGAGACAATGGCATCCCAATGGGCATCCTCATTGACAATATCCAGCCACCACGGCTGAAAAAAAATGGGTAAATCTTCCTGCTGTGCCGCCCAATCCCTATATAAATGTTGATTGATGATTGCCATACCCGGCAAAGATATGTTAAAAATCAGCAATTCTCAATTTGATGTAAAGCCAAAATTTTGTAACTGAAGAATACCATCCTATATGTCTTTTTGAATGCAATAATGAAATAGATGTCAGGGCTACGCCCCTTCCATTTTTTATAGCCCATTTAATTACGAAGATTAAGGGGCTAACGCCCCAAGTAGATTCTATAGTGAGTACCCGAGTAGTT
>JALVDO010000619.1 GCA_027008975.1 Saprospiraceae bacterium
CTTCCACCGATTCTGCCGATTTCACCGATTTCACCGACTTTGAATGTCGAATGTCGATTAACGAACGCCGATTTTAGAAGGGAAACAAACGCTGAGTGTCGAGCTAAACCAAGCTATGATGTCACGCCCGTTACGCATCACGATCATCACGTTCATCACGTTCGTTACGTTCACCATCAGAATCACAGATTACACAGATTATGGGATTTCACAGATTTTTTACTTGTTCTTCGCTCACCATTCGGGGTGGTAGAGAGGAAACGGGGATTGCCGAACTACAAAACCGAACAAAAACTGTCTAACGTTTGGGGACAGGCTCATCTGACAATTTATAACAAGCTTCAAGGGACGAAGGGATATGGGGAGGGCATGGCATGCCTTTTATTACGTTCGCCACAATTATCACCAACCACACTAAACACCAAGACAACAACAAAATGCACCCAATGAACAATACATGCACTAAAACTCCATTTTATTATCAATCACAGTCAACACTGGATTCCAATGAGAATCATAACTCCTATTAAAAACAATATAGCTACTAGAATCTACACGAAAAGAATCTTGATGCAAAGTTGATAAGGTTGCTCTAAAGTAGCCATCTCCCATGTTAGATTCATTTCTGATCCTCAAAAAATCTAAAAATCCATCTTGATTAAAATCACCAAAACAGGCATAAGAACCATAAATAGACCACAAAGGGAAGTAGGTTATCGAATCCAGATCAGAGACATCAAAAAGATGGCAATATACATACCTCGTTGAGGTTCCACTTCCATTATTGATAGAGGTAATTAAAAGATATTTTTTCGCCTTAAAATTCATTTCAAAAACTTTAAAAGAACCATAATCAAGATCACAGCCGGCGTGATACCCGTTTTTAAAAATAAATTTACCATCCACTAAAAAGCAAAATTCATTAATTTCAAAATAACCACACTTCACTCCTTTTTGCTTAGGATAATAAGCAATATCAATTCCAGATTCCGACAAAAAGAAGCATTCTAAATCGACATCCCCATCTGTAGCAAAATCTTTTTCAAAAGAATACACCCCTGCAACCATCACAAAAGAATCTTGCGTAGAAATTGGCAATAAGTGGACATAAACCTCGAAACCAGAATCATCTAAAGATTGAGATAAGCTATGAGTACAAAAGAAACTGACAAAAATAAATAAAAGCCAAATTAAAAGTCTCATTTGCATAGTTTTGTACATTTGAATTAATATCCACGACCACCACCTTTAACAAAATCAGGATGAATTCGCATAAAAACAGTTCCTCCATATGCAGCAGTTGTTTGACGCCGATATAGGCTTCCATTTTCTTTTTTCTTTAGTGGGCGATCACCAACATTATAGATGTCATGAGCAGGATTAGATATATTCAAACCAAACCTATGACTATTACTTCTCAAATCACTTCCATCCCAACCAGTAGCTCCATTAGAATAATCAACACCTCCATCTGCAGCATTAATCGCTGCAGCAACTGCCAATTTCATTCCTGAGTTCTCATTTCTTTTTTGCTTACTTGTATTGCTAAATTCTCCAAATCGGTCATTACCATCATTAGATGCATTTACAATATCATCAACGACTTCAGATAATGTATTATCGCCACCGCGGGCATTAAAATTATTCATAATTGCTGAAGCGATTCCATACATTTCCTCTTGCACATTCTCAACACTTGATTCACCATAAGCAGAAGCTGCTAGTAATTCTAACTCCGATGCTGAAACATCCAATTCACTCACAATATTAGTGCCACCAATACGAAAAAGAATAAGCGCTGGAAGTTCATAATCAACTTCACTATCAACCACATAAACTTTATCATCATCTTCCCCATCACTTCCTATATAAGTACCATCTACCTTATAGTAATCCCCTGTCACCCCCATCCCATCCGGATCCACAAACCGCACCGGATTATTCAAAGTATAGTTGTAGGGCGAAAAGGGCGAGTACTTCTCCGCCAAAGGGTCCACCGCCCCCCATCTGCCTATGGCAGGGTCGTGCCAGCGAGCGCCATAGTCGTACCAGTCTAATCCAAAGTCTGAATTGAGCTCTTTTGTGTTGTAGAGATAATTGTTAGGTATGTCGAGGGTGGGGCTGAATGGCCCCTCCATGAGCATACCAAATGGATAATAGTGGCTTTCCTGATAAGCCTCCACCACCTCTTCTGCTTCCGTAGAGGGGTCGTCGAAGAGAGTCAGCTTGCCATCGCCATCCAGGTCGCTAAAGAGGATG
>JALVDO010000620.1 GCA_027008975.1 Saprospiraceae bacterium
AGCCATGCAGGAGCGACAAGTGACCATTGGTAAAGAATCCTTCAAACTAAAAGAACCTTTCCTCGTGTTGGCTACGCAAAACCCCATCGAGCAGGAAGGTACCTACCCGTTACCGGAAGCGCAGGTAGATCGTTTTATGCTAAAGGTCAAAATAGACTACCCAAGTATGGAATCCGAGCGGGAGATTATACGAAGGAGCCTGAAGAAAGATGGCTTTCCCAAAGTAAATGCCGTTGTCCAGCCCAAAGATATTCTGAAAGCGCGTGAGTCGGTGGAGAAAATCTACATGGATGAAAAAATCGAGCAATACATCCTCGACATTGTTTTTGCAACGAGAACGCCCGAAAAGTACGGATTGAGTGATTTGGGTATGCTTATTAGCTTTGGGGGGTCTCCAAGGGCGAGTATCAATTTGGCGAAAGCCGCAAAATCCTACGCATTCCTAAAAAGAAGAGGATATGTAATCCCTGAAGATGTCCGTAATGTTTGCCATGATGTGATGCGCCACAGAATCGGACTGACTTACGAGGCAGAAGCGGAAAATATCACGCAGGAAGATATTATTAATAAAATAATTGACGTAGTAGAAGTACCATAATGAACCTCGTAGGAATAGGCATAGTAATTCTTTTTATAGCTTCGCTAGTCTTTGTTTTAAGGCGAAGGATTCTGCTATTGTTGGGGATAACTTCTGCCGTAAAGGGTGGTTTAAAGTCCATCAAACAGGATGATTTCTACGACGAAGATATCGAGCGAGAAGCCATCACTCCTGCAGAAATCCTGAAAAAAGTCCGGCGAATAGAAATTAAAACCAAAGGACTGAGCAAGCAGATATTTGCCGGAGAATACCACAGTGCCTTCAAGGGGCGGGGAATGTCCTTTAGTGAAGTGAGGGGGTATCAATACGGAGATGATGTCCGAAACATCGACTGGAACGTAACCGCCCGCACAGGCGACCCTTACGTCAAAATATTCGAGGAGGAAAGAGAGCTGACCGTCATGTTGCTCGTCGATGTAAGTGCATCCGAATACTTTGGCTCCGGTGAGCAATTGAAGAGCGAGGTATTAACTGAGATATGTGCTGTTTTGGCATTTTCAGCTATCAATAATAATGATAAAGTTGGCGTAATTTTCTTTTCGGACCAAATCGAAAAGTTTATTCCGCCCAAGAAAGGGAAAAGCCATATCCTGCGAATCATCCGCGAACTAATCGACTTCAAAGCCGAAAGTAGAGGAACTGATATTGGTATGGCATTGACCTACCTCAATAATGTGAATAAAAAGCGAAGTATCACCTTCGTCATCTCCGACTTTATGGATAAAGGCTATGAGACTCCCCTTAGAATTGCGGCTAGAAGACACGACATTATTGGTATCAACCTCACCGACCCACGGGAAGTGGATATGCCCAACGTCGGTCTGCTTCGGATACGCGATGCAGAGACAGGAGTAGCCCGCTGGATGGATACGGCATCGGCTGTCGTCCGGGAAGAATACGTCCGGCAACAAAAAAGTTATATTGATTTTTTTGAGAAAACATTCCGGAAATCGGGTGCGGGAACGGTCAATATAATGACCAATGAATCCTACGTTAATGCCCTAATGCGATTTTTTGAAAAGCGAATGAAATGATGAGTAGAAGGATATTATTAATCGGAATTATACTGTATGCTGCTCTTGGTAAAATAGTCGCACAAGGACAGGTAACCGCAACGCTGGATAAAACCAAAATCCTAATCGGCGACCACCTCCACCTGACGGCAAATGTCAAATTAAACGATGCCAACGCAACCGTCAAAGATATTCTTTTTGCCGATATTGACACAGTAGGAGGAGTGGAAATCCTCCAAACCTCTGACCTGATGAAGGCTAATGACAAAACGGGGTTGTGGGAAAAAAGCATTACTTTGACCTCCTTTGAGGAAGGACACTATGTGCTGCCGCGTGTATTTGCCATCGTAAATATCAATGGAACGGAAAAAAGGTTTTATTCCAATACACTTGGATTCGACGTCAGTGCACCCGAGGTGGACGAAGAGACCAAATTGCAGCCCATCAAAGGGATAGAGCATGAGCCCATCAACTTCCGGGATGTTTTACCCTATTTTTTGGGGCTGTTGCTAATTGCCGGAATTGTATTATGGATTCGGAATCGAAGCAAAAGGGTGGATGAGCAGAAAGAGGAACCGATACCTGAAATTGTTTTGCCTCCGCACGAAATAGCTTTGAACAAACTCGCTAATCTGGAGAAAAAACAA
>JALVDO010000621.1 GCA_027008975.1 Saprospiraceae bacterium
AGATTGGATAATATCCGGAAGGGAACGATTCGGGTGGACTACAAGATGAAGTTTCTGGGAAAATAGTTTGGGAATTAGAATGAGAATGGGAATTTCAACTTAGGAACTCTCGAATTAGAATGAGAATTAGAATTGAAAATGCTGTCTTGTGCTGCTCTATGCTGACAGGCATAGTCTCGTCAGTACAGACGTAGTCTCCTCAGTATAGAATTTAGAATCAAAGAAAGGTGAAAATTAAAATTAGAAAGGAAAAGCCCTTTAATTATGAGGAACGATTGGTCTTGTTCGCAGCAGATTGTATTGCATTCATAAAAACCCTTGATAGGGATGAGGTGGGAATTTACTACTCAGACCAAATATTGCGCTCTTCCGGTAGTTCAGCGCTGCATTATGGAGAGGCACAGGGAGCAAACACAAGTAAAGATTTTATTCACAAAGTCTCGGGGACAATCAAGGAATTAAAGGAGACAAGAGTTTCTTTGAAAATTTTAGAGAAAGCCCAATACGGTGCTACGGATTTACGAGCGTATCTTATCGGGGAAATTGGCGAATTGGTTTCTATTGGGAATTCCATGATTTTGAATAAAAAAAAGAAATAATCACAAAATCAAAATTATTTTTCCAACTATTCCCATTCTAATTCTAATTCTAATTCTAATTCTAATTCTAATTAAAAATGGGCATCATACAACGGCACGGTATTTCATCTGGAATATTTATTTACCTCGGGATAATTATCGGCTTTGTTAATGTCACCTTTTTGTTTCCGAATATTGCGGGGAGTGAGGTCTTTGGATTTACGCGGTCATTTGATGAGTTTGCAGCTTTGTTTTTGTTGTTGGGCGGCTTTGGTACGGGGGTGCTGACCATTCGGTTTTTTCCACATTTTCGCAATCCGGCGAAGGGGCATAGCGGCTTTTTGGGGTTTCTGTTTATACTCCGTACTATTGGTCTGGTAATTGCCATTTTGGCTATCTTTGGGGTTAGGCATTGGGTCTTGGGCAGTATTGAAGATGCGACAACGCGGATGTATATCGAGCGCTATTATTATCTGCTGCCTATCAGTATTGCGCTTGCTACTTATACGGAGTTGCTGGAGTCGTACCAAATGGGACTACTGCGCCCCCGAGTATCGGTTTTCTTCCGGGAGGTGGGCATTCGGCTGACGAATACCCTGCTGATAGGGATGCTTTATTTCGGGTGGATTAATCACCATCAATTTATTCTCCTTTTTTCGATTCGGTTTGTTGTGGCTTTGGTGGGACTGCTGGTGTTTACCGTTTATTTGCGGGAGTGGCATTGGACTTCCGGCTGGGGAATATTTCGGCATTCGCTATTCAAGAAAATGGCAAATTATGGTATCTTCTCCATCCTTTCCTCCCTAGGTAGCAGGATAAGCGGTAAGGTAGATATCTTGATGATTACAGCTATGCTCGGTCTTGACTCCGTTGCTGTTTATGCCGTGATGGCTTACATAGCCCGCCTTATTCAGGTGCCACACGAGGGGATAGCCAAGATTGCGGCACCCCTGTTCGCCGAGTATTGGAAGCGGGGCGAAATGGAGAAAATAAAAGAACTATACCGGCGTACCGCCTTGAATAATTTTAGTATTGGCTTGCTCATCTTCATTGGTATTATTGCCAATATTCAGCATTTCTTTGCTTTGCAAAAGCCCATTTACAGTCACTATTTTTACGTCTTTTTCTTCTTGGGAATCGGGCAACTGGTACACATCGTCAATGGATATAATGGTGCCGTGATTAATTTCTCACCCAAGTACCGGTTTGATTTAATCTCCAAAATCATTACCGCCGTGCTTGCCATCATTAGCAATTATTTTATGATTCGCGCCTATGGATTGGACGGAGCAGCCATGGCTACTTCCCTGACTATTATCCTCGTCAACCTGCTTATTCAGGGTTTTATATACAGGCACTTCCGGCTGCATCCCTTTAGCATTGGAATGCTATGGACTGTACTGATTGGGGGCGTCACTTACTTCGTTAATACTCTGCTCCCGCTTTCTTTTGGGTATTGGTTAGTCGATTTATTTCTTCGTTCTTTCATCCTTTCTGCTTGTTATTTGGGGCTGCTACTTACCTTTAGGGTTGTGCCCGATTTGAATGATTTTCTTAGAATAAAGCAATGATTTATTTTATCTGACCGTATTTTCGGATACTTTCTTTTTGGGCGTGCCCCCTCATGCTTCGGGGTCGTGTCAACGACAATGACCGAAAGCGTCAATTGCTATCCGCT
>JALVDO010000622.1 GCA_027008975.1 Saprospiraceae bacterium
GATTTTATAAGCAGGGTCTTAAAGTAATACCGGAACATAAAATACTACACCATTGGCGCGACTACGCCACTCGAAGCTCCCGCACCGACCCACACTATGCCGACAATGCTTTTTTAGATTTAAAAGTAGATTACTTTCTGCAACTGGATTGGGATAACACCAAACAACTCGTCCTATGGGGAGCCGGAAAAAAGGGCAAACGCATAGCAAAAATACTTCACGAGAAAGGTATTTCTTTCCGCTGGATTTGTAATCAACCCCGCAAATGGGGACACCTCCTCCACGGCTCAATGTTTGAAGACAGCCGGCTATTACCCGATATTCCGACTCCACAAATCATCATTGCCGTTGCCAATCCCGATGAGCAGCTACTCATCACCGAACAGCTCCGGCATTTAAAACTTAGAAAGGGAGTCAGCTATTTCTTCTTTTGCTAAACACCTCCTCCCAACTCGATAGCACGTCGTAGGGCAGCTTCTGCTCCTGCCCGAATATCCTTCGCCACCTCATTCCCTTTGAAGGACTCAAGTGCAGCCTCCGTTGTCCCTCCTTTGGAACAAACGCGTCGCACCCATTCTTCAAGTGAGATATTGGAGGCATTATAAAGCTCCACGGCACCGAGAAAAGTCTGGCTAACCAATAGTTCTGCTTCGGATTGCGAAAAGCCCATTTCCAGCCCGGTTTTGACAAGCGCGTCCATGAAGTGCCATACGTATGCCGGACCACTACCACTGATAGCCGTAGCGCAATCAATACTTTCCTCCTTATCGGAATAGATGGCTTTACCCGTGGTGCTAAGCAGGTTTTGCACCATGACCAATTCGATTCGCGTAACGGCATCCGACGAGGTAAAAACCGTCATCCCCCGCCCGATTTGTGCCGGCAAATTAGGCATAGCCCGAACGACCTTCGGCGCACCAAGTGCTTCGGTAATCGTCTTGATTTTCACCCCGGCCATAATCGATAAAAACACCTGTTCGGAAGTAACCAACGGCTTCAGTTGCTCAAACAAAACACCTGTGTCCTGCGGCTTGACGGCCAGAATAATCAAATCCGCCTTGGCAAGGCAATCTTCGGGCTTAGCGTAGATGGTGCCGATGTCTTTCTTTGCTAATTCCTGTGCCTTCTCCTCCGATTTTTCGAGGATCATCATATTCTCCTTACTCGTAATATGCGACCTCAAAAAACTCTGGGCATAGGTCATCCCCATATTACCTCCTCCAATTACTAATATCTTCATTTATTATTATTTTATTTTTATTTATTTGCTAAGAACAAGGAACAAGGAACAAAAAACAAGGAACAAAATAACACCCTTCAATAAACCAACTCCGAAAACGAAACCCGGTTAACCCCTTTGGGATAAGACTTTTCCAGTACTCTTTTTATCAATTCGTAATTCTCTTTGTTCTCCAAAAAGTCATGTCCTTCCATCTCCAAAATGACAACCGGAAACTCATTCACCGTTTTAAAATAATTCAAATAGGCATTCTGCACCTGTTCGAGGTAAGAAGCCTTCATATCCTGCTCATAGCTGCGCCCTCTTTTTTTGATGTTCTTCAATAGTTCCGGAACCGGCCGATGTAAATAAAGAAGTATATCCGGATGTGGAAACCCCGCATTTAGTATGTCAAATAAGCGCTGAAAAAGACGATTTTCTTCCTCATTAAGCGTATGCCGCGCAAATAGCAATGTCTTTAGAAAAAAGTAATCGGCAACGGTACCGCTCTGAAAGAGATTTTGCTGTGTCAACTCCTCCTGAAGCTGCTTGTGGCGCTCCGTCATAAAAAACAGCTCAACGGGAAAAGCGTAGCGCTCCGGGTTACTATAAAAATTGGATAAAAATGGGTTTTCAGAAAATTCCTCTAACACCAGCCTGAGGTCGAAATCCCGGGCAATCATCTTGGTCAGGGTTGTCTTCCCCGCTCCAATACTACCTTCTATCACCATGAAATTGTACTGCGTATTGCCCTGCTCCATCTTTTTTTTAACATATCTATGTAAACAAAAACCGAAGGTCGTAAAAGAAATGAAAATATACAAATATGTGTTGTAAAAATGATAGGAGTTCTATTCACTTATTCAATCATTGATTTTCCCGCCAAGGGTCGCAAAGGTTTCGCAAAGGGACGCAAAGGATTTCCCACTCTCTCAGTCCCTCCCTCTCTCTCAGTCTCTCAACACTCACTACTTATTTCCCATTCTCTCCTCCCTCCCTCCCTCGTTTCTGTCGGGAGGCAAGCCTTCGGT
>JALVDO010000623.1 GCA_027008975.1 Saprospiraceae bacterium
TTTTCCCATTTCTTGCTGAGGGGTGTGATTTCGGGCTTAGTTGCTTGGTTAGAGAGAAAGCCAAAGAGCAGCAGGGTAAGGATGGCCATACCTGTTAGGAAGATAGCTTTTTTACTCATTTGTAAAAATATTTTACTCATTTATAATTTCCTTCATAATAAATGAACTCTGAACATGAGCGATATTATCCAAATCGGCAAGCTTATGCGTGATAAAATACTGATAAGCATCCATGCTCTCTATATGGATTTGGAGCAAATAATCAAATTGTCCCGCAATATGGTAACAAGTCGAAATCTCTTCTAGTTGTTTGATTTGTTTCTCAAATAACTCCAAAAAAGGACGGGCGTGTTCTTTTAATGAAATATTGCAAATAACAGATAGTTCTTTCCCAAGTGTTTTGGGATCGACAACGGCGACAATTTTTTTGATGGCACCACAGGCTTTTAATTTTTTAATGCGCTCAAAGACCGGCGTTGTACTCATATTTAGTTGGGAGGCGACTTCTTTATTTGTCAAGTCCGCGTTGCGGCTTAATATCTTTAGTATTCGTATATCGGTAGCATCTAATTCCATCGTTTAAAGTATTTTGGTAACTACTTACAAGTACACCATTTTTGTCATAGAAATGCTTTTTTTGATTTAAGTCATAAGGTGCTAAGTATGTATGTATTTTGATAAAGGTGTCGCAAATGTAACTAAAATACAATTGTAACCGCAAGCCAACTGCAAAAAGATAACTCGTTGTGTGGGAGGTAAAAGAAAAATTTTCCCGAAAGATAAAAAATCTTTGTCCTCGAATGTATAAAATTCTAAAAAATGGATTGATTTAGAAATAAATTCTTCTTATGTACCTGTAGTTGTTTTATTTTTCTGTTATTGGTATATTTGTGGGAAAAGGTAGCACATGAATAAGAAAGATTTACATCCCGAGAGTTTGATGATGTCTTTTGGGTATCAACCCGAATTATCAGAGGGAGCGGTCAAATGTCCGGTGTTCCAGACCTCTACTTATGCCTTCAAAACTGCTGAAGAGGGCAAGGCGTATTTTGAGTTGGCTTATGGCTTAAGAGATGCACAGCCTTCCGAGGAAATGGGCTTGATTTACAGCCGCCTGAATACGCCCAATATGGAAATACTGGAGAATAGAATGGGCTTGTGGGATAAGGCGGAGGATTGTGCTGTTTTTGATAGTGGAATGGCTGCCATTTCGACAATTTTCTTAGCCTATTTGAAACCGGGAGATACGCTTTTGTACAACCAGCCACTATATGGAGGAACGGTACATTTTATTGAACATATATTGCCTTCAATGGGTATTAATATCGTAGAGTTTGATGCATGGGATGACCCGAAAGAGGTTATGAAGGGCATTCGACAAAAGGGACAGGGCGACTCTTTAAAAATGGTTTATTTAGAGACGCCAACCAACCCTACTAATCACCTGATTGACATCGAGGCTTATTGCAACTTGGCGAAAGAGTTTTCCACTGAGGACAAGAAAGTGCTGGTGACGGTAGATAATACTTATCTGGGGCCGATGTGGCAACACCCATTGCAGGTAGGTGCTGATTTGGTAGTTTACTCCGCAACCAAATTTTTTGGGGGTCACAGTGACCTGATTGCTGGAGCTGTAATGGGCAATACCCAATGGATTGCCAAAATCAAGGAGATGCGCGTCTTCCTTGGTAATATGCCGGCACCCTGGACGTGTTGGTTGCTACTGAGAAGCTTGGAAACCCTAAAAATGCGCATGGAGCGACAGGAGAAAAACACCCGCGAAGTTGCCAAATTCCTTCATCACCACCCAAAAGTAAAGACAATTCACTATCTCGGTTTTGAAGAAGATATGGATGCACGCACCAGACGCATTTACCGCAAACAATGTTCTGCCCCGGGCTCTATGATTGCCTTTGAAGTGAGGGGTGGCGAGGCAGGTGCCTTTGCTTTTTTAAATAATTTACATTTGATCAAGCTGGCTGTCAGCCTCGGCAGTACCGAATCGCTCGTCCAACATCCCGCATCCATGACCCACGCCGGAATGGATCCCGACGAGCGTGATCGCCTCGGTATTACAGACGAACTTGTACGCCTTTCCATTGGTGTAGAACATCCCGATGATTTGATTATGGATATACGACAGGCTTTGTCCGATGTGTAAAATATAATGTTGCTTCCCTGCATACCCCGAGCTGACGCACATACGCGTCCTTCTGGAAAAGGAAGATCGGGGTATGCCAGAATTTGAGATTTAATGAGAAACCACCACACCACACCATTCCACATTCCGAAAATGATCATCCCAGCCCTCCACGTGAATAAGATCGGGATATTTTCGAAGCAGGCCGGAATCCGGCGGCATTTGTTTGAAAATAATAAGCGTTTTGGGCGAAGCATTGTCGTAGATAGCTTGGAAGTCACGTGTGCTGTCGATTTGTAACTTTTCAAAATGTTGTTGTGCCAGCAGGGGCATTTTTTTTCTTCGGATGGGTGGCTTTTCGGAAAGGATGACCCGTTCAATATAGGGGTTGTTGCCAATTTCGGCGAAAAGCCTTCTCGAAACATCCCGTTTGGTCTCGATGAGCGGATAGACAGCACTAGCAAGTATTAAAAAAGACATCAACCCATTCAATATGGCAGCACCCCACAAAAGGCGCTTATCTTTAGTAAACAAACCAATAATGGCGGCAACACCAAGACTCCAATAGGCAATACTGAAACCCAATCCAACACGGAATCCAATGCCCCCAAACTCCTGCAATCCCCGTAGCATCAAAAAAATGGCAACAAAAAATGATAAAGTGAGATTGATGACTGCTCCGGTTTTAATCCAGTTTCCGAATGGATATTTATCATTCGTATATAATATCATTTGCTTGGCAATCAAAAAGGCAATCCCAAAGGCAATCAATGGCGATTGGGCAATGATGGAAAAAAGGACAACAGGGACAAATAGAATGGATAGCTCTTCTCTGTGCTTGAGTTTGAAAGCCATATCGCGTAGTGCACCCAGAAAATAGCCAAAAAAAGGCAGTATTCCAATAATTGCCAAAAGCAAAAACTTCCCGTATGCAAAATGAAGCGTGTTAAAAATAAAAGTGTCGTTATCCCAATATAAAAAACCGGTAAAATGAAAGAGAAGGGCGAGAACAATTACGGCAAGCCATGGATTGAGCCGGAGCAATGCTTTTCGATCTTTACCCATCAAATAGATAAAAGCAGGACTTCCCATAAAAATTATCAAAGTCGAAAGCGGTTGTATCAATACTGCGCCGGCAAGCCATAAATAAAATAGACTTCTGAACAAGATATCCGGTTTTTTCAGAAAGCGTAGCATTGCGGTGTATGCCATCAATTGAAAGCCAAACAGCCAAATATCACTGGTGGCAACCTTTGCTAATACGGGAAGGAAAAAACCGGCAATGCTGATAAGTACCGTTATCAATGCGGTCTTTGTCCCAATGAGGATTTTGGAGGAGAAAAAGAAAAACGCCAAACTAATCGTCAATACACTAAGTCCTAGCAATCGCGCTGTTGTTGATATAGCTCCGGCTTCTGTTGCCAAAAAATGATTGATTAAGTAAGGTAGATATCCTGGATTTTCTCCATTTTGCAACCCGTACAAAAAGCTACTTTCTGCTCCATTCCAAATGGTCATTACATCCGACAAATATGCTATCGAAAAGGATGCCATCAAAAAACAGGTGATTGCAAATAATTGAAATCTAAGGGAAATCTGCATAAATTATTTTTTTGGAGGAGCAAAGGTAGGGAAAATTCCTTTAATTTTAGCTACCCGAAATCAAGTAAGACTTCCTTTATTTTCTCATGCTGTGTCCACGGCAGAAAGTGGTTTTCATCCGCTAATTCAATCAATTTGTAATGAACTGCCGGGATTAGATGCCGTGTAAACGCCATGTTTGATGGAGGTGCCAAGAAGTCCCTGTCACCGTGTAGATGGATGGTCGGGCATTGTATTTTGCCCCAGCCACTTTCCAGTTTCTCCAACTCTGCAGGATGTTCCAGTTTTTCGACAGAGGCATTGACGATGGCCGAGGGGAGTACCCATCTGAAAGGGATATGACTACCGAGTAGCGCCCAGAATTTGTATTTTGGCTCACTTTCAGCTTCGTTAACGGGCGCTAGGAGTAACAATCCTTTTACTTCATTTGGGAAGTCTGCAGCCATTTTTGCAGCGATAGGGCCTCCGTAGGAATGTCCGACAAGTATCAAATTTTTAAAACCGGCTTTTTGGATTGCCTGCATCAATACGTGTGCTTGTTCCTCAATTCCTTCAATTGGAAGGCCATCAAGAGAACCACCGTAGCCGGGGCGGTCGATTCCTACTAGTGTGTATTTAGCCAAAAGAGCCGTGTCTTTGAGAAAGGCTTTGAAATCGGAAAGCGAACCGGGAGTGCCATGGATAAAAACAACGGTCGAGTCGGGTTGATCGCCCAGCTGATGGGTACTGATGATCCTCAAACGATGGTTTTGAACCGGAATATGTTCAATACTGACCACGATATTGGGAGTATCTAAATACGCCGCCAGTTTTTTATCCGACTCGTTGAAAGGGAGTGCAAAATTCATCAGAATTAATAGAATGACAAGACTTCCAAAGAGAACAATGCCAATCCACTTGAATATTTTTTTTAATTTTGGTAGGTTCATTTTCGGTATTCAATTACATTTGTTCGATTATTTTAGAATAGCCATGAAGGACTTTCCACGTAAAGATAATAAAATGACCACGAAAGAACGAATAAATATACTAAAGACGCTGGGTGACCGACTAATTGTTCCCGATGAGTACCTCAACGCCGTTATGAAGAGGACGGAATTCAACAATGGTTGGCTGACGGTAGCAAATCAACGCAAGGCGATTGATGCCATTGTTACGCAATTTCTTGATGGAGATAAGCTAGAACAGTGGGCAACTCAATATACTTTTGCATCCAATGTGGCTCCTAGGAAAATAGGCTTGGTGATGGCGGGAAATATTCCATTAGTTGGTTTTCATGATTTCTTGTGTGTCTTTATTGCAGGAGACCAGGCTTTAGTCAAATTGTCTTCAAAAGACCCCTATTTATTCCCCTATCTCGTCCAATTAATGGAGAAAATTGACAGTCGTGTAGCCGATTATGTAAAAGTTGTAGACCGCCTTCAAAACTACGACGCGGTCATCGCCACCGGTAGTAATAATTCGGCCAAGTACTTTGAGGCTTATTTTGGTAAGGTACCGCATATTATCCGGAAAAACAGGAACGGAGTAGCTGTTTTGACAGGCAAGGAAACGGAGCAGGAATTGAAATCTTTGGGCAAGGACATTTTTGAGTATTTCGGTTTAGGATGTCGTAATGTTTCTAAGATTTATGTACCGGAAGGTTATAATTTTGAGCCCCTTTTAGAGGCTCTTCATACCTACAATAAAATTGTTTTAAATACCAAATACAAGAATAATTTCGATTATAATTACGCCGTTTATATGCTCAATAAAGTGCCATTTAAGGCCAATGGGTGTATTATTTTAGTCGAGCAGGAAGCTATCCCGTCAAATATTGCTACTTTACATTATGAATACTATTCAGATATGTCTTCGCTTGCCGCAAAATTGGAGATGTTACGTGATGAGATACAGGAAATTGTCGCTTCTGCCGATGTGAAAATTGGACTTCCGACCATTCCATTTGGCGATGCACAGCAGCCAACTTTATTTGATTACCCCGATGGTGTCGATACAATGAAATTTATTACTTCCGGCACATAGTACCGGAAGTAATAAAATAAGTGGTCATTTTACTTCAAAAATACTTTTTGCGTCAAATAACCATCCTCAAAATGGGCTTTGATGAAGTACATCCCTGCCGGCAGACCATCTCGATCTATTCTGAACGAAGACTGATTCACTTTGTAGTGACTGATCATTATTCCGGTTGCATCAAACATTTGGACATCTAAAATAGGTGTCTCTTCGTTACTGCTTACCATCATATAATCACTTGCCGGATTGGGCGAAATCTTCATATTGACTAACGATTGATCCGCTACGTCATTTACATTAACGGTAATGCAAGATTCTAACCCCAGTGCGTTACAAGCTCGTGGAAGAAAATACTGCATGGTTGTATCAATATAAGCCTTCCCTTTTTCGGGACTCATATCGGGGTTGGTAATCAACCCGCTATTGTGTAAATCGTCACTTGAGAAGTCCGTTCCCAATGCCATATTGACCAAAGGAATAACATAATCAAGAGTTGGCTTATCCCACCAGTCCCATGGTCCTGCTTGGACACCATCTGTGACAAAGGGATACATATTGTCAACGGCAAGGGTATAAGTAACACCCCCGGGGAAGGTCGCTTCCACCTCCTTATAGGCGTTTACTCTTGTGTTTAACTCATTGTCAAGTGCATTGACGGGCGCTAATTCGTCGTTGTCACCCATCTCATTAGCTTTCTCGACTGCTGTCCTTGTTCCTGATACACTGACGACAAAGTCGCCTGTAGTAGGCACGATTACGGCTCCGTCTCCAAATGGAGCAAAAGGATCGCTAGGAACGTGGAATCCCACTAGTGCGGGCTCGTCTTCTTTTCCCTCTATCCATGAGATATCACCCAAAGCTCCACCCATGTTGACGGCTATTTTGAAGTCGGAAGAATAATCCACGTTGTTGCCGATATTCAGCGGGTGCGTTTCCAATCCATAAGGATCCCCACTAAGTGAGGTGTCGATGTAGTATTGTGCCGTTTCGGAGTCGGTAAATTTTTCCAATTGTACCTCTTCAAAGCGGTCGAGGTAGGCAGCCCCCATAGAAAGGTAACCACCTGTTCCAAGCCCCCAAACGCCAATTTTGTCAGGATCAATACCCCAGCTGTTTCCGTCTTCTGCAACATTTTTGCGTAGAAAACGGATGCAGGCGCGTGTGTCCTGAATACCTCTATAAGCAGCATTTAGGAGGGTATTTGTCCTGACGTTTTGGTCAGGTGCAACCGGGTTCCATCCTTGGCGATAATCCGCTGCGACGGCCACATATCCCCTTTGTACCAGTTCCTTACAAACATTCACTACAGCTGAGTCGAGTTTGCCGCCGGTAATTTGCCCATTGAGATATTGCGGAAGAAAACTTCCCGTGTGTAACACGATAACAACCGGACGTTCTGTTTCTGTATCTCCATCGGGTGTGTAAATATCACATGTTAATGTTATTAACGCAGGTGATCCGGTGAGTACCGAAATATTTGATGCATAGGGTATATCCGATTGAACATTGACATTGTCAAATATTTTGTCGATATACCGAACATCTTGTGCAGTCAGGTTCAACGATAAGAACATCGCTGTTAGTAAAAGTAAAAAAGTGTTAATTTTTTTCATAAATAAAAAATTTAGTAAGTAATTAAGTTGATATAGTAACTATTTCTTTTTAAAGTCGTAAAGTAACGAAAAGTAAATCAATCGTCCTATTCTCGGTCCTCCATAAGTTTGGAATGTTTGTTTGTTCAGAATGTTTGATGCTCCTAATTTGAATGTTGTATGCCACTTTTTGGCTAGCCAGTTGATTTGTGCATCCATTAGGCTGTACTGCGGAATCAATCCTGTAAATTGAGGTGATCCCTCGAAAATAAAAGAATCAATCCATTTATAATTGACATTGAATCCCAAATGCTTAATCTTGCCAATTGTCAAATCACGGGATGATAGCCCGACGTTGAACTTATTTTCGGGGGTGTTAAATGCTGGAATAATGGGGTCATCGGTTACCGTATTTAGTTTGTTCCATGAATAGTTGGCGTTTAAAACAAAGTGGTTGCCGAAATAATAATTTGTCCCAATAGAAAATCCCTGCGTCGTTACCTTAGCTTTGGCATTAGCCGCCACCCTGTAGGCTTGTACCTTGGTTGGCAGCCCCGTTAAATTGTCATAAGAGGCTTGTATCCCAATGTTATAACCAATAAAATCTTCATAAAAACTATAGTAGTAAGTCGCATCGAGATAAAGCTTTTCGAAAAGTGTCGTTCGGTAACCTACTTCAAATGTTTTGACCTTTTCCGGACGAATTGGCGCAACATTGAAGGAATCTAACTGGCTTACGTCCGCTGAGTTAAGGAAGTCTCCAAAGGACTCAACGGTTACCAAATTTTCAAAACCCTCCAGATTGCCAATCAAAATGGCTCTACCTACATTGTAAAATAGGTACTGATCAGCTAGCGTTGGGTTGCGAATGGCTGAGGAGAATGACATTCGCAAGGTATTGTTTTGGTTGGGAGAATAAACAACGGATGCTGCGGGAGAAAACAGGTAATTAAAGTTTTGATTTTTATCCAAGCGGGCAGAACCGCTGATTCTCACTTTATCCAATATCGTGAGTGTTCCCCCACCATAAACACCATATTCGGAAGTAGTGATTTTTCTGCCGAAGGTGTCCAGTAAAATTGAGCCATTTGAGTTGGGTAAGTACCGGCGATAATTAGCTCCGATAAGCAAGTCCAAATCGGTCACCTTTTCACCTTCAACCAAGTCCTTGAACTGGTATTCACCATGTGCGTGAACGAGGGCTGATTTATCAAAAAATTTAGTTCCACCCTCGGCGAATGATTGTTTGCCGGTTATCTCCGCAAACTTTTCTTGAAACCTAGGCGTTCCGGGCTCGAAAAAGTCCTCGCTATCATTAATGGCATCAGCGGTGTTGGCTGCTGCTTGTGCCAGTGCATGCCACTCGGTGAGCAATTGGTGGACATCCGGGCTAGACAAGAAACTATTGATGGCT
>JALVDO010000624.1 GCA_027008975.1 Saprospiraceae bacterium
ATCATGTTTCAGATGCTGGAGGAAGAACCACTCATCAATCCGGATTTTAAGTTCAAAGGACGGTTTGTAGGGCTTCGGGGAAATCTACGTGCAATAGATCAGAACAAGCGATTCATCGTTAAAGACCTGAACAGACAATGGACGGTAGAGCATATTACCAAGGTCAAAAGTCTGCCGGAAAGCAAACTCGATTCGGAAGAAAAAGAACTAAAAGAACTCATAACTATTATCGAAGAAGAAATTGACTCCTATCAACCTGAAAAAATTGTGGTATTGGATTTGCACACCACTACGGCAAGCGGAGGGATTTTTTCCATCTCTACGGATGATCCGGAAAGCGTACGGATTGCCATTGAGTTGCACGCCCCTGTCATCAAAGGCATGCTAAATGGCATCCACGGTACGACATTACACTACTTCAATAAAGAGATTTTTAAACGCGACATTGTCCCTGTCACTTTTGAGTCGGGGCAACATCGCGATCCACTCTCCGTGCATCGGGCTATTGCAGCTATTACCAATTGCATGCGCATCATCGGTTGTGTCAGAGAAGAAGATGTAGAAAACCGCCATGATCAAATACTACGGGAGTATTCCAAATCATTGCCAAAAGTTGCTGAATTGATTTTTACTCACCACATCAATCCGGGCGATGACTTTGAAATGAAACCCGGCTTCCTCAATTTTCAAAAAGTACAGAAAGGCGAAGTGCTGGCACGGGATAAAAATGGACTGATAAAAGCACCTTATGATGGTTTTGTCCTTATGCCACTTTATCAAAAACAGGGTGAAGACGGCTTTTTTATTATTCGGGAGTTGGAGGGGTTTTAAGCTGGAATCGCCATAAAAAACGTAATTACTTACCACGAGGGGAAAAGGGGAACGCGGATGGCCCTGACGCCCTGACGCTGCCGGTCAGGACAGGCTGGTCAGGGCATACACGGATTGAACGGATTTACACGGATTTTTTTTGGTCTGACGACCAATAATTGAGAAACTATAGAGACCTTTTTGCGTAAGCAAAAACAAAATCCGGACAGGTACGCTTCCAGCTCGCCCAGCTAGTCCAGCCAGTCCGTATGGATATGGATACTGGGGTATGGATTAAAATATAACTGTCCTGTCGGGAAAAGAACCGCTCCAATCCGTCACATCCGCGTTATCCGTGGGCCCGTACTGGGGCGTTCCCCTTATCCCCAAAATGCAAACATAAAGCACGAAATGGTAAGTAGTTACAAAAAAACAATCAATATGGACTATACAGAAGTTGAGATAAAGGAAGTAATATCCCATAATATTGGTAATAAATCGAGGGAGGAAGGTATTGGCCTATCTAGTGAAAAGACTGTATTTGGCGAGGAAACGCTAGCGTTATTACAGACGTATTTTCTGACCTCCTTCAAAGCTGAAGCCAACTTTGAGTTTGCCAACGCGGTTGATTTGCAGGAAAATGAGGTATATCGCCTCATAAAGCAATTGTTTCATTCACAGGAGGAGATGGTGGGTGTTTCGCAGGAATTGGCACGACTCCTTTACGAAGTCTCCGATCATCCCAATGTAAAGCCCGGTACTTTTCACCTCGTTTATTTTGAGGGGATGGTCTTTGTCGATGAGATGGTTGATGCCATTGGCATTTTTAAGTCGGAAAGCAACGTTCCTTTTTTGCAGTTTAACAATACGGGAGAGCAGTACAACATCGAGCATGAATTTGGTTTTGAGTTGAAGGGGCTGGACAAGGGCTGTCTCATTTTTAATACAGACGAGGAGAGCGGTTATAAAGTGCTGGTCGTGGATAATGCCCGCAAAACGGGAGATGCGCAGTATTGGACGGAGCGGTTTCTTCGATTACGCCCTTGTACCGATGGTTATCACCAGACTAGAGAATTTCTAAATATTGCCAAAACATTCGTTACCAAAAAACTATCCAAAGATTTGGAAATACCCAAGACAGATAAAATCGATTTATTGAATCGCTCCATCGGATACTTCAAAGAACATGAATCCTTCGACAAAGCAGAGTTCGAGGAGACCGTTTTTCAAGACCCTGAAATCATCAATTCCTTCCGTCATTACAATGAAGACCTGAAAGAAGAACACCAATTAGAGATAAAAGATCAGTTTGAAATATCACCACAGGCCGTCAAAAAACAATCCCGCATCTTCAAAAGTGTTTTGAAGCTGGATAAGAATTTTCACGTCTATATTCACGGCAATCGCGAATTGATAGAAAGGGGAATTGAGCCTGACGG
>JALVDO010000625.1 GCA_027008975.1 Saprospiraceae bacterium
AAAAACTGGTTGACGGTTTGTATGCCACAAAAAATATAGATGTTTATCTTACGGGGTCCAATGCAAATTTGCTTTCAAGTGAACTGGCAACATTGTTAAGTGGGCGATACATTGAAATTTCAATTTTGCCATTTTCTTTTGCCGAATATTTGCAAGGTCGGCATATTAATACAGATGACAAATATCTGAATTTTGAGGCACTTTTTTACGATTACATAAATGAAACATCCTTGCCAAAAGGCGTTGATTTACGCAAAGAGGGCTATGATAAAATCTATGAATATCTTGAGGCATTATATAATACCATTATTGAAAAAGATATTACTCAGCGACATAAAATTTATGATAAACGGGCATTTGGTAATGTCGTCAAATTTTTGGCAAACAACATTGGAAGTCAGGTTTCACCCAACAGTATTTCAAAAACATTAAAAGCTGATAATCAAAGTGTGCATCACGCCACAGTTGAAAGTTTTATTGATTACCTCGTTGAAAGTTTTGTATTCTACAAGGTAAATCGTTTTGATATTAAAGGGAAGAAACAACTTGCAACGAAAGAGAAATATTATATCGTAGATTTAGGATTATTAAATGTATTGATCGGAAGAGAAAGAACAGCAGATAGAGGCCATATTCTTGAAAACATAGTATATCTTGAACTTTTGAGAAGAGGATATAAAGTTTGGACAGGAAAACTTCGTAATAATGAGGTTGATTTTGCGGTTAAAAATAGTTTTGGTGAAATTGAATATTATCAAGTTTCTTGGGAAATATCAGATGCGGGGACAGAAAAACGGGAATTTTCACCATTAGAATCAATTAAGGACAATTACCCTAAATATTTGCTGACGACAGAATCATTTACTCAAAATAAAAATGGAATAATTCATAAAAATGTATTTGAATGGCTACTGGAAAGAAAATAAAAATAGAAAATGCTAATATTAGATACCCCGCTCAGGCGTAGTGCCTGACGGGGTGTTTTTATTGCTATCCAATGATTAAACTTCCTGTTTTTTGATGATTTTGTTCATTGACTTTTATAAGTTTACTTTTGTTGTAAAAAGGTTGTTTTGAATCATTCTAAATAAGTAAACTGTCGTGTAATTTTTATTGATTTTTATGGTATTAGTGTTGGGCATAGTTTAGCTTTGTGACCCAAACTACAAAATACTAATCAATAAAATTAAATAGTATGAGTTATTCATCCATCGGCAGAAAGGTAGTTATGGGACTGACTGGTCTTTTTCTGATTACCTTTATTACCATCCACTTGCTGATTAATTCGTTTTCATTGGTGGGACCGGAGTTATTTAACGCCGGTTCAAAATTTATGGGTACGAATCCGGTTATCCAGACCATGCAATATGTATTGGCACTGGGTTTTATTATTCACATTATCATGGGCATTCGATTGACCATTCAGAACAATGCAGCCCGTCCTATCAAGTACGTTCACAATGACCCTTCGGCGAATTCAACTTTTTCTTCCCGGTATATGATATTTACCGGCGTTTTGGTATTGTTATTTTTGATCCTCCACCTGAAGGATTTCTTTGTGCCGATTAAGTTTGAGCATGGAACTTTTGGAGAGGATTATGATTTATTGGTCAGGGTATTCTCCAATCCGCTTTACGTATTCATTTACGTTGTGGCTTTTGTTGGTTTGTCTATCCACTTGCACCACGGCTTTCAGTCGGCATTCCAGTCTCTTGGTTGGAACCATCCCAAGTACACGCCATTCGTTAAGAAGCTCGGGCTTGTTTTTTGTTATGTCGTGGGGATAGGTTTTTCGTCGATTGCATTATTTCACTACTTTAATTCACTGTAATTATGTCAAAATTAGATTCAAAAATACCAACAGGTCCAATTAAAGATAAGTGGACGAAGCACAAAAACGACATCAACGTCGTCAATCCTGCCAATAAACGGCTGATTGATATTATTGTAATCGGAACGGGATTAGCCGGTGGTTCTGCTGCTGCGTCTCTCGCTGAGTTAGGATACAATGTCAAGGCATTTTGTTATCAGGATTCTCCGCGTCGGGCGCACTCTATTGCAGCACAGGGAGGTATCAATGCCTCTAAGAATTATCAAAACGATAACGATTCCGATTATAGATTATTTTATGATACTGTCAAAGGAGGGGATTATCGCTCTCGGGAAGCCAACGTTTATCGGTTGGCAGAAGTGTCAGGAAATATCATTGACCAATGCGTTGCTCAAGGCGTTCCCTTTGCACGTGACTACGGGGGGTTATTAGACAACCGTTCCTTTGGCGGGGTGTTGGTATCCCGTACTTTTTATGCCAAGGGGCAGACCGGACAACAATTGTTACTGGGTGCTTACTCGGCAATGAACCGTCAGATTGCCAAAGGCAAAATTACCATGTACAACCGGCACGAAATGTTGGAGTTGGTTGTCGTGGATGGTAAAGCGCGTGGCATTATCGCTCGTAACCTTGTGACCGGAGAGATTGAAAGGCACTCTGCTCATGCTGTCGTCATTGGTAGCGGTGGATACGGAAATGTGTTCTATCTCTCCACCAACGCGATGGGTTCGAATGCAACCGCAGCCTGGAAGATACACAAAAAAGGTGCTTATTTTGCCAATCCTTGTTATACACAGATACACCCGACCTGTATCCCTCGTTCAGGAGAACACCAGTCCAAATTGACACTGATGTCCGAGTCTTTGCGGAATGATGGTCGCATTTGGGTGCCGAAGAAGTTAGAGGACGCAGAAGCCATTCGCGCCAAGAAGAAAAAGCCAACGGATATTCCTGAAGAGGATAGGGATTATTACTTGGAGCGAAGATACCCTGCTTTCGGTAACTTAGTGCCGCGAGATGTTGCTTCAAGAGCAGCCAAGGAGCGCTGTGACGCAGGATACGGTGTGAATGCTACCGGAGAGGCTGTTTATCTCGATTTTGCTTCTGCAATAGAGCGGTATGGCAAGGAAAAAGCACATGTTCTTGGAATGCATAATCCGAGCAAGGAAAAAATTACGGAATTAGGCGAAAAAGTGATTGAGGAAAAATACGGTAACCTTTTCCAGATGTACGAAAAGATTGTCGATGAAAATCCCTACAAGACACCGATGATGATTTACCCTGCCGTCCACTACACCATGGGGGGTATTTGGGTCGATTATAATCTGATGACGACCATTCCGGGCTGTTATTGTATCGGAGAAGCAAACTTTTCCGACCATGGAGCCAATCGTTTGGGAGCTTCTGCTTTGATGCAGGGCTTGGCAGATGGTTATTTTGTCTTACCTTATACTATTGGTGATTATTTGGCAAATGAAATTCGCACAGGTGAGATTCCAACCGATACGCCGGAGTTTGATGAAGCAGAAAAATCCGTTCGCGACCGGTTAGAAAAATTGTTGTCTATCAAAGGAACCAAATCGGTGGATCATTTCCACAAGCGATTGGGTAAAGTCATGTGGAATTATGTCGGGATGGCTCGAAATGCGGATGGCTTGAAAAAAGCCATGGATGAGATTAAGAAAATCCGCGAGGAGTTCTGGTCTGATTTGTACGTTCCGGGCGAATTGAATGCAATGAATACGGAGTTGGAGAAAGCCGGCCGCGTGGCTGACTTCTTAGAGTTAGGCGAATTTTTTGCAGTTGATGCACTTAATCGCAACGAATCCTGTGGAGGACACTTCCGTGAAGAGTATCAGACAGAAGAGGGAGAGGCCAAGCGTGATGATGAGAACTATGCTTATGTCGCAGCATGGGAATGGACAGGCGACCCACGTACGCCGATTCTACACAAGGAGGAATTGACCTTCCATGATATAGAATTAAAACAAAGGAGTTATAAATAATCTTTTTGACCGAAAATGGGGCATGTGAGTTTTTGAGTGCCCTGTTTTATTAAAATTATGGTATTATGTCTAATATGAATTTAACACTAAAAATTTGGCGTCAAAAAGATGCTCAGTCGAAAGGAGTAATGGAAACTTATGAGGTGAAGGACATTTCTCCCGACTCTTCTTTCTTGGAGATGCTTGATGTTTTAAACGAAAATTTGGTTAGCCAAAAACAGGAACCAATAGCATTTGATCACGATTGCCGCGAAGGTATCTGTGGTACTTGCTCTCTGTATATCAGTGGGCGTGCCCACGGTCCTATGAGGGGGGTTACGACCTGCCAGTTGCATATGCGTAGCTTCAAGGACGGCGATACAATTTACATTGAGCCTTGGCGCTCAAAAGCAATGCCGGTTATCAAGGATTTGATTGTCGATCGCTCTGCCTTTGACAGAATCCAGCAGGCAGGTGGATTTATCTCTGTTAATACTTCCGGAAATACACAGGATGCCAATGGTATCCCAATCCCCAAAGGGGATGCGGATAAGGCATTTGATGCAGCGGCTTGTATTGGCTGCGGTGCCTGTGTGGCGACCTGTAAGAATGGCTCAGCCATGTTGTTTGTCTCTGCCAAAGTCTCACAGTTTGCCTTATTGCCACAAGGGCGCGTCGAGGCTGCCAAGCGGGTGCTGAACATGGTACACCAAATGGATAAGGAGGGCTTCGGAAACTGTACGAATACAGGTGCTTGCGAGGTGGAGTGTCCGAAGGGAATATCCTTGGAGAACATCGCTCGCATGAATCGCGAATATTTATCCGCCAAAGTGGTGTCCGACGAAAAAATTGGATAGTATAAAATGAAACCGGAAGGTTGATTTTTCGGTTTATTGTTGTTAAAAAAAGTTTCAATCTGTCATGGCAGGTTGGAACTTTTTTTATTTCCTGTGGAATTGAACGAATTGGTCATGCCCAATACATCTCCCCTGACAATATTCACTAATTTTTACTGACAACCATCATTTTTATACCTAAGGAAGAGGCTCACCTTTGTGATGTAATAAAAAATAAGATAAACTTAAGAATTATGCAAAAACTATTAATATTAGGAGCGGGAACAGGTGGCACAATGATGGCCAATCACTTGCGATCAAAGTTAGATAAGAACGAATGGGAAATGACCATCGTCGATCAGGAGAAAACACACTATTATCAGCCGGGTTTTCTATTTCTTCCTTTCGATATATACAAGCCCAGTCAGGTGAAAAAGAGCATCAAAAAGTTCATCCCCAAAGGGGTGAATCTGATTCGGTCAAAAATTGACAGAATTGATGCCGATAATAATAAAGTGACGCTTGAAGGAGGGGATGTGCTCGATTACGATTTATTGATTATTGCGACGGGTGCTCACATTGCTCCACAGGAGATTGAAGGTATGCTGGGCAGTGGCTGGCACAAGGATGTTTTTGATTTTTACACTTACAAGGGCTCTAAGGCACTGCGCGATAAATTACGGGAATGGGAAGGCGGCAAATTAGTCGTTCACATCGCTGAAATGCCAATAAAATGTCCGGTTGCACCTTTGGAATTTGCCTTTTTGTCCGATTCGTATTTTAAGCACAAAGGGATGCGCGATAAGGTGGATATTACCTATGTCACACCAATGAGTGGTGCATTTACTAAGCCAAAGGCTTCCAATGCTCTTCAGTATTTATTAGATGAAAAGGGCATCAACATTGTTGGTGATTTTAACATAGAAAAGGTAGATAACGAAGCAAAAAAAATAGTCGATTACGGCGGTAAGGAAGTGGAGTATGATTTGTTGGTGACCGTCCCTACGAATATGGGCTCTGAAGTAATTGAACGCTCCGGATTGGGGGATGACCTTAACTTTATTCCTACCAATAAAGGATCGCTGCAATCTAAAGCACACGAGAATATCTTCGTCATTGGTGATGCATCCAATTTGCCTGCATCAAAGGCTGGCTCTGTTGCTCACTTTGAGGCGGAAATATTAGAGGAAAATATCCTTCGATACATCAAAGGAGAACCTTTGAAAGAGAAGTTTGACGGTCATGCCAACTGTTTTATTGAAACCGGTAATGGCAAAGCTCTTTTGATTGATTTCAACTACACACACGAGCCCGTCGAGGGAACGTTTCCACTGCCAGGTGTTGGGCCATTGCGTCTACTTCAGGAGAGCCGTATGAACCACATGGGCAAGTTGGCTTTCCGATGGATTTATTGGAATATGTTACTGAAGGGTATTTCGATTCCGTTTGTTTCTGCCACCATGTCAGAGGCAGGAAAACACTTTGAAGAAGTCGAATCTTAAATTGAATTATTTCACACAATAAAAATATTAAAACAATGCTTAAACAGATTGCAAATATCGAAATAAACGTAAATGATGAGGGCTACCTAACGGATTTCTCTCAATGGAACAAGGACGTTGCCATGGAAATAGCCAAAGAGGAGGGGGTTGAGTTAACTGATGAACACTGGAAAGTTATTGATTATATTCAGGAGCAATATAGAAATGAAGTTCCGCTTTCTATTCGAAAAGTCGGTAAGAGTGGGGTTGTTTCTATCAAAGATTTTTATCGGTTATTCCCGGATGGTCCATTGAAAAAGGCAACAAAAATTGCCGGTGTTCCCAAACCTGTAAGTTGTATCTAATCTAAAAGTTAATGTTATGAATAATAATAATGAAGCTAGAGTCAAAAAGATGATGTTCATCTTGTCTAAGGCGACTCTCGATAACGTTTATGCCGCCTTTATCATGGCGAATGGTGCTAGAATGGAGGGCATCGAGGCGGAAATTTTCTTCACTTTTTTTGGACTGGAGGCGATTAACAAATCCAAGTTGGAGCACCTCCATATTGCTACGGTCGGAAATCCGGCCATGCACATCCCTACGATGGTCGCCGGTCTTCCGGGGATGGAAGCACTCGCTACCAAAATGATGAAAAAGGAGATGGAGAAGTTAGACCTACCTGATGTTGGGGAGTTTTTGGAGATATTAACGGCTTCCGGCGTGAAGTTGTGGGCTTGCAAACTAGCCGTCGATATGTTTCACCTGAAAAAAGAAGATTTGATTGATGACGTAGATGGCATTCTTACCATCGGTGATTTTTATAGTCGGGCTACCGGAGAGGGAACGCATTTGTTATTTATCTAATTTTCGTCTTCACTAGAAAATAAAAATGCCGCTGGTTTGTGAATTTCAGCGGCATTTTTTATTTTTGAGATAAAACAAGCGATGGTTTGTCCCTTTTCCAAGAGATTATGTTTTGCAATTGCCCTTGATATTTTGTTTCTGATAGGGTTTATTTTTCTTTTTTCTCCCGTCATCCCATTTGGCAGTAGCGCAGGTAAGCATATCGAAGAGTCTTGCCTCAACTGCCATACCCATACCACCGGCTTTTCCGCTGCTCATCTCCCCGAAAAAATAGGCTGTGCTGCCTGTCATCTCGGTCAGGTAAGCGAAAGTGAAGCAGATAAAGCACACGAAGGTATGATTCGCATACCCGGCAATCTCTCTACTGCTAATCAGACTTGTGGGACAGGCAATTGCCACCCCGGTATTCCGCAGCGGGTCGAGCGCTCCCTGATGAATACTATGAATGGTCTGATAACTGTAGATCGTTTTGTCTTTGGGGAGGTAGATAGCCTTGATGGGCTTGCCACTATCGAAAACTTGGGACATACACCGGCAGATAAACACTTGCGCGGATTATGCGTATCCTGCCATCTCGGTAACGAAAAGGAATTGTCTGCTCCGGTTGTTGAGTCCTCACGAGGCGGCGGATGCCTTGCTTGCCACCTGAACTACAGCCCTGCTGCTAAAAAATCGCTAATCGATTATGAAGCAGGTGGGAAGTTGCGTGTTCACGCTCAACTATCTTTAAATATTTCCAATGACCATTGCTTCGGTTGCCATAGCCGCTCCGGGCGAATATCGACGAGCTACGAGGGCTGGCACGAGACGTTGCTAAGCACGAAAGATGTGGAAGGGCAATCCGGATATAGAAAATTAGATGACGGAAGGGTTTTTAAATTCATTTCAGAGGACGTCCATCATAAGGCGGGGATGGATTGTATTGACTGCCATAGCGCTAGTGAGGTAATGGGGGATGGAGAGGTCTATCGCCATAGTGAGGAGGCGGTGAAAGTTCGTTGTCGGGATTGCCATTTTAGCGATGAACCCATGCTCGTTCCCTACGAAGAGATGGATGCGGAATCAAAAAAAATTATTTCCTTACGGGAAAATTTACAAACAATAAAAAATTTTATCAAGGGAGAAAATGCTTCGGAAGCGATGATAAATGCTTCAGTGGACGATAGTGGAAGACCTTATCTGATTACAAAAAATTCAGGCAAGCGACTCAATTTACTTCCTCCTTCGACGGTTTGTACCCAAGGACAAGCCCATATTGAGTTGGCGTGTAGTACATGCCATACGCCCTGGATACCTCAATGCGTGGGTTGCCACAATTCCTATGACCCCAAAATAAAAAGTTATGACTTGTTGGATAACAAAATGGTCGATGGCAAATGGATAGAACACGCCGGAGTATTTCTATCCGATCCTCCTACGCTTGGTGTAGTAGAGTCGGATACCTTACGTACCGTTAAGACTTTCGTTCCGGGCATGATTATGACGATTGATGCTTCGGGTTTCTCACAGGATGAGCCAGCGAATAAGCCGGCTTTTTTTAGGTTGTTTGCCCCATTGGAAGCCCATACCATCAACGCAAAAGGACGCAATTGTAAAAGCTGTCACAATAATCCTCTTGCGATTGGTTACGGACGTGGGACGCTAACCTATGATGCGAAAGGGCACTGGCATTTCGACCCCTATTATGAGAATGAAGTGATTGATAATCTGCCTCAGGATGCCTGGATAGGATTTTTGCAGCCTCACAAGCGAACA
>JALVDO010000626.1 GCA_027008975.1 Saprospiraceae bacterium
GGAATTGCGTTTATGAAAATCCTCATCCTCTGCACGGGCAACTCCTGCCGCAGCCAAATGGCAGAAGGCTTTCTCAAAGCCTTTGACGAACAACTGCAGGTGTATTCCGCAGGTACAGAGCCAAGCGAAGAAGTAAACCCCTATGCCATAAAAGTCATGCAGGAGCTGGGCGTTGACCTCAGCCACAACTACCCCAAATCCGTGGATGAGTTCCTCGAAAAAGAATTCGACTACGTCATCACGGTCTGCGATGGCGCCAAAGAGCACTGCCCCGCTTTCACCGGAAAAGTCAGGCACCGCCTACACATAGGCTTCGAAGACCCCGCAGATGCCCGCGGCACCGAAGAAGAAATCACCAACACCTTCCGGCGTATCCGGGATGAAATCCTGCGCGATTTTTTTGCCTTTTGGCAAAGGCAGAAGGAAAACCGGCATTAACTTCATCCGTTTTCGAAGCGCTCATTTACAACAAAAAAACTCGAAAGGATTTGTTCTCCTTTCGAGTTCAATAGCGTTTACACCTTTTTTACTCTTAAAACTTGATGTGTTCAATTTTCCAGTTTTCAGGAGTTCGATTCGTGAAATCCTGATTGATCACATAGTTCTGGCCATCTGGTGTGATCACAACCGTAGTACTTGGAGTTATTGATTTGGAGTTGACGACCTTAGCCGACTCCCAACCATCTTCGCTTGATATTTCAATCAATGTATTTCCTCCAGGCATCGTACCACTGTTTGTTACACCAACTACATGGCCATTTGAACTCACAACCATCCCATCAAATCCCGTAAAACCTTCGTTCAAAAAGTTTACAACCTTAGCTGATTTCGGGTCATCTATTGGAATTCTAACCAAGCCGTAGTCTGTATAAAGGCCTTTATCGCTCACGCCAACCAATGAAACCAATAAATAACCATCGGGGTGGAAATCTATTCCGTTAAAACCACTTTTGATTCCCGTTTCATTTCTTGCAAAAACGCTTGGATTTCCCTCCACATCTACTTTATACACTACCCCTGCATACCAATCTGTTACATAGGCATTTCCGGCATGGTCAATGGCAACATCATTGGCAAAATAAGCATGTCCATCAGGCACCAATGACGACAGCTTGACATCCTTCTCCATAACTCCTGTTGCCAAATTGTAAATCCTCAAATGTGCTGCACCTTTGGTATCAGGGTCATTATCCATTAGTTCTGCATCATTAAAAGCGGCGACCAATAGCCTATTGCGCTCATAGTCCACTTGAAGGCCCGCAGTGGACATAGGGAACGGCTCGCCACTTGTAAAGGGCTTATACGTTCCATCAAGGTTTACCTTGAGAATGGGCATTGCATTCAAAGAACTCAAAAGGAACGTATTGTCATTCTTATCAAACTCAATTCCCTCCGGATTTTGAGCGATATGCTCAATTTCAATGACATCGGGAAATGGAGTTTTCACTTCTCCTGTGGCCGTTGCATTTGAATCGCTCTCCGCAGCATTTTTTTTACTCCCCGGCATATTGCAAGAAATCGCCAGCACAAACAATGCCAGCATCATGCTCATCAAATTCTTCTTCATTAAAAAGACAGTTTAAGCTTGTGTCAATATTGACAGTGCAAAGGACAATAGAAACGAGAAGATCGAATAGATACAAATCAAGGGAATTCAGATACTTTTTACCGATTTTCGATATTCGGAGGGAGACATCTTTGTTTTCCGCTTAAACAATCTTGAAAAATAATTGGGATACTCAAACCCAAGATTGAATGAAATTTCAGAAATAGTTTGTGTAGAGCTCAAAAGTCGTTCTTTTGCTTCTTCGATTACAAAATCTTGAATCACCTGAAGAGCCGACTTACCCGAATAGTGTTTAATAGTATCACTCAAATAATTTGGAGTAACGTTTAGTTTTTTAGCAAAACAGGAAACTGAAGGCTGTTTAATCTCATTTCTCATTGGATTGAGATAGTAAGTTTTAAGCAATTCGTAAAATGCTTTTAAAAGCTGGTTGTGTAATGATTTCCTGTTATCAAACTGGCGGGCATAAAATCTTTCAGCTAAATTTAACAATGTACTCAAATAAGACAATATGATTGATATTGAAAAAGAATCTCTCTTATTATGGAATTCATCCCAAGATAGTCTCAATAGGTTTTGCACTATTTCCCTCTCCTCCTCCGTCAACACCAAAGCTTCATTCACCTCATAGGAAAAAAAACCATACGCTTTGATTCCTTTATGCAAAAAATACTCTTTA
>JALVDO010000627.1 GCA_027008975.1 Saprospiraceae bacterium
TCCGTTGTAGTAAAAACATCCCCGTCTGAACTCGTCAGCAAAGGATAGTCCGCAGGAACATCAGGCCCGCCATCTGCAAAAAGAGGCCCTATATTAGGTGGAGAAATAGGGCACTCCATGACCGTTATGGTCGTATCCAAATACAATTCCGGAAGAACATAATAAAAGTAACACGGAGCGATAGCTGCTCCCTGAGACAATAAGCTATCATTTGCAAAGCAATCCGTCAATACCAAAGTATCAAAACCGGCGACATAATGATCTGCACAAATTTTACCTGCTATGGAATCATATTGAAAATGGAGAGGGTCACAAGCAGGATTGTTGCATAAATCTCCATAAATAAACGTCAATTGAGAAGCAAGATCAGAAAAACTGACATAAGTATCATTAGGCTCCGGGTCGTAAACATAGGGAAACACTCCTCCCGGAAAAGACAGATAGTGAAGAGTATGCCACCTTTCAAGTTCAGCCTCACTCGGAATAGAAGAAGAAACATCATAACACAACTTTTCAACAATAGTCGTATCCGCCGGAAATTCAGTGCAACACAGATTCTCTCCTGCAAAAGGGTCCCAAGCCGGATCCACCACCGGGTCATAAGCCTGACAATCATCGCCTTGCTGCTGTGCAGATAATACTCCGGCAGATAAAACAAATACCGTAAAACATAAAAAATTTCGCAGGGTAAAGCGTATTTTCATGGCAGGAGTTTTTTTACTCATGGACAAGTTTCATCATTTGGCGTTCGCCATCGGCAAAACGCAATTCAAGAAACAGCAACTGGCGAGGGAAATTGGCAGCCTCTGGAAGATGTATATTCATAGCACCTCGTACTACCTGTTTCTGAGAAGACCATAGCAACACTCCACTTACCGACCACAGGCGAAGTTCCACCAGCCCTGCCATGCGACTCATAACCTCCACTTCCAGAGAGTGTTTATAAGGGTTTGGATAGACACGAGCAGCATTTACTAAATTCACCGAGTCCTCCATCACTTCATTCTGCTCTTCACTTCTTTCGGAAATTGCAGTCGGATTGGCAATGCCATTTCCGATGCCATTTCCTTCGCTCAACAAAACATTATTGTGGCCACAATCCCGCAAAGAAGTAATCAACAAGGCATTTTGCGTTGAATTGGCAAGCCCGGGGCTATTCTGACCCGCATTTGCCGAAAGGCAGGTGAAATCCTCCTTCACCTGCCAATCCACACCGGTAAAGCGACAATTTAAATCAGAAGTACTCGTTGGCGTAAGCCACAAATTAAAAGCGCCCTCTTCCGCCAAAGCGCTTTGCCCCACACTAATACCATGTACATAAGTCCCAGAAGCATCCCGCACCTGCATCCCGTCAGCAGGCCAACTCAACTGCACCAGAGACCAATCAGCCGATACAGGCCAGCCTTCATAGGTCATCTGGGTCGTTTCTTCATCCCAGTCGCCTTCACGCCCAACAAAACTACCGGCATTTGATACCGGCAAAACATATACCCCATCGCTATTCGCATCAAAAGGGTCATCGGCCGGAAAATCCGGAGGCAAGTCAGCTTTGTTCCCATACAAAACAATCAAACTTCCATTAGGTATGGCTGACCATACTGTGGCATCTGAAAATTCCAAAAAACCTGCATCTATGCCAATTTGTTCTTTATTCCAGTAGTTGACAAATGTATTACCCTGAATCAAATAACCGTTGTTGTCATCTACCTTATAAGCCCGCAAATCACAACTGTCTCCGCATACCCCATCGCCTATCACCAACAACTCTACAAATTGATAATTGCCCGTTTCCGAGCGATACATTTCATTGACAATGACCTGACAAGTTTTATAAGAAGAGGCATTACAATCCGGCCCAAAAGCTACCGGAATACATGAAATATCCTGCTCGCAACAACTCTCCCCTTCGGTTGTAGAAATACTCACATGTACACCATAGCACTGCGATGTACCCGGATCACCTGTTACTGTACGTACCAGCCCCGAAGGGTCTCCATCTGCCCACTGTACCACCAAATTCGGATTGTTGGACAAATCTACACCACTGGAATCCGTGAGATGCAAAACAATAGTTGCTTCGCAATACTTGTCATCAGCCAACACATCGTAACTCAACTGACACGAAAGCCCGCCAATCAACTCCACATCACAACTCTCCTCACAGCCATAAGGATCCCGCACCACAAAGGTGTATATGCCCGACCCTAAACCTCTGCGCACAGGCCCCGTAGCGCCGTCCGTCCAGT
>JALVDO010000628.1 GCA_027008975.1 Saprospiraceae bacterium
AAACAGAGCCGGCTCCGAAACGGATGAGTCCGTTATCCTCACTCATTTACAGGCAAAAGAAAAGAGCTTAATCACTTTATTAAAACCCCAAATATGGGTACATGGTAGTTGGCCGGGCGCCATCGAGATGAAATCCAAGCAGGATTGGAACCTCTTTTTTGAGTACTATTATCGCTGGATGCGGCACTACGCACTCATCGCAGAAATATACCATATAGACATACTCTGTCTTGGTGTGGAATTGTCAATAGCCACTACCAGCCACCCGGAACAATGGAAAACACTCATCCAAAAAACAAGAGGTATTTATCACGGAAAAATCACCTATGCCGCCAATTGGGGAGCAGAATTTGAAGACTTTGACTTCGGGCATCAACTGGATTATATTGCCATTAATTGCTACTATCCCATTAGTCAAAAAAAACGAGCAGATGAAGAAGAGCTGAGAAAAGGATTCCAAAAAATCATCAAAAAAATCGAACAAAAATCAATCCGTACAGAACGTCCGGTATTGATTACAGAGATTGGGTTTAGAAGCATCCAGGCACCGTGGATACATCCTCACGAAGATTACCTCGGACAGCCTCAAACTGAAAAAGATCAGGCACTTTGTTATCAAATTGTACTCGAAGAGCTCGAACAATACGACTGGTGTAAAGGTATTTTCTGGTGGAAGTGGCCTTCTTATCTAGATTATATGTCTGATAACCGAACGGGGTTCTCGCCCAATAGAAAGCTGGCAGAAAAGGTCTTTAGGCAGTTTCATGAATAACCTCCTCAAAGCAATCAATGACGGACTTCAGGAAAATAAAAATGGGTTCGCGAGCCTCCGGCGCAACACCGGTTTCGTCGGCGTCATCCAAAAGAGCATCCTCAATGAATGCAAGTAAATCCTCCTGCTCCGTATTCGCAAAAAAGACGTCTAACCGCTTGCGAAAAGAAGCTGGTTTTTGATCTGTTAGTGCCATCCAATTGGCCTCTTCCAGCTCTTCAAAAGCCTTAAGCTCAACCATCGGAATATCAATATTGACTTCTTTGCAGGCCATCCAGATAACCAGCAAAAGATACAAGGTAAACTCCTGCTCTTTATCAGCAATGAGTTTGAAATTATCAGAAAATAAATAACCTAATAGGACGGGTTGTTCCTTTTGCAGAGAAAGAACGGTTTCCGCGTAATCAAAATGGGAGTCACTCATGCCCTGAATCACCCCATCGATGACTTCTTCGCTTACGAATTTCATGTACATTTTTTTCGCCTCTGTACTGACAATCAATACAACTGTTAACTTTTTTTCTTAAGACCTTTGCTCAGCTTCTTCTTCCAGGCATCGTCTTTTTTATTCGTAGCTTTCCCTTTCTTTGTAAAATCCCTCTTGGGTTTGTGTGCGTAACTCGTCTGTTGTTCAGTCGTAGTTACCACTTTTTTAGACGGGCGAAAATCCTGAGTAGATTTCCCTTCCTTCCAGACATAAGTTGTTTTTTTGTCAGCTTTTGCCTGTCGCTCGCCCTTTTTTTGTGTGTAGTATTTATTGTAACGTTGCTTCAGCTCCGTCAATTCATCTTGTTTTTGCAACAAAGAATCCGGTATAGCAGAAGTTTGCTGCTGCGAAAATACAAAAACTGGCGCTAACAGTACAACGAAGAGTAATAAATTTCTCATAATGGACAATTGTTTTTCACTTTAGACGCAAACTTCACCGTAAAGTTACATAAGGTGATATAGCGTCACTCTTTTAAAAGACGCTTTGCCAGCACCAAACGTTGTATCTCGGATGTTCCCTCACCTATGGTACACAATTTGGCATCGCGATAAAATTTCTCGACCGGAAAATCCTTCAGATAACCATAACCTCCGTGTATTTGCACCGCCTCATTGGCGACATTGACACAGGTCTCGGAGGCATACAACTTTGCCATTGCCGCCTCTGTTGTGTGCGACTGGTGTTTATCTTTCAATGTAGCTGCATGTCTTGTCAACAATTCCGCCGCCTTGATAGTAGTTGCCATATCAGCCAGTTTGAAACTGATGGCCTGAAAAGAGGAAATTGGCCGCCCGAACTGCTCCCGCTCTTTGGAGTACTGCAAAGAAGCCTTATAAGCACCATTAGCAATGCCAAGAGAAAGTGCCGCGATGGAAATACGTCCCCCATCCAATACCTTCATTGATTGAATAAATCCATCACCAACCTCACCTAAAATCTGACTTTTATGTATCCGACAATTATCAAAGAATAACTCGGCCGT
>JALVDO010000629.1 GCA_027008975.1 Saprospiraceae bacterium
ATTTATAAAACTTTTTGTGTACTCATTAATTGAACATCAAGGCTAGTGAACCCTAGGAAATAGGAAATAATTTAAAGAAAACCCTTTGTTGACGCAATTTAGCTAAATTGCGTCAGTAGAATGACTGAATTTAGCTAAATTGTGTCAACGAAATGACGCAATTTAGATTATTTTGCAATGAAGCGCTACCTATATTACCTTGAAACTGCTATTAAAAAAGCAAAAAAACTTGACTTATTGACGCAATTAGTCTAAATTGCGTCAATTCATTGACGGAATTTAGGTAAAATACGTCAATGAATTGACGCAATTTAAGTGGATTGTATCAACAAAGCGATAAAAATGCTAATACTAAAAAGGATTATCGAAGATCAAATCATTGAAAGTCTTGTGCCAAACAAGGTCGTGGTATTGGTAGGTCCAAGACGAGTCGGGAAAACCATATTGATTAATCAGGTTATTAACCGTTTGGGCGAGCCCTATATGCTTCTAAATGGAGAGGACTTTGAGACCTTGGATTTGCTAAAGAATCAAAGCATTCAAAATTATCGAAATATATTGGGTGATTTAAGCCTGTTAGTGATAGACGAGGCACAAAAAATTCCCGATATTGGAAGCAAGCTAAAACTGATGGTTGACCATATAAAAGGTTTGCGAATATTGGTAACCGGCTCTTCGGCCTTGGATATTGCCAACTACACCGGAGAACCGTTAACCGGAAGGAAAACCACTTATAACCTATACGCACTCTCCGAGCAGGAATTCAATCAGATTGAAAACCTGATTGAGAAAAAAAGTAATTTAAAGCAACGACTGGTATATGGTAATTATCCGGAATTAATCCACCTCTCCACGAATGAACAAAAGGTCGAATACCTTAGAGAAGTGATTAATTCGTATTTGCTGAAAGACATATTGGCTTTTGAGAATATAAAAAATTCGGAAAAGATTTTTGATTTACTGAGATTGATTGCTTACCGAATCGGAAGTGAAGTGTCCCTGCAAAAGCTAGGGGCAAAATTATACATGAGCAAAAATACTGTTGAAAAATATTTAGATTTGCTCTCTAAGATTTTTGTCCTTCATAAAGTAAGGGGATTTAGTCAAAATCTTAATAAAGAAATAACAAAAAGTAGCAGGTGGTATTTTTATGACAACGGTTTGAGGAACTTATTGATTGCCAATATTAACCCAATTGATATCCGTGATGATGTAGGAAAACTGTGGGAAAATTATATCATCAGCGAACGGATAAAGTTTCAGCGCTACAACAAGATGGTCGTTAATAATTATTTTTGGAGAACCTATGATCAGCAGGAAATCGACTGGGTCGAAGAAAGGGGGGGCAAATTATACGGGTATGAATTGAAGTGGAATCCAAAGAGGAATCCGAAAGAGCCGATAGCCTGGAGAAAATCATACCCAAACGCATCCTATAAAGTCATCAATCGGGATAATTACCCGGAATGGATAACAAAGTAGTCGATTGGAGTTACAACAGCAAGATAGCAGAGCACATTAATATCGTTATTATTATGGAAAAAGTTTTAAAATTCTTCAATTCGCCTTGGCGAATCAAATTTTTTTACCTGACTAAATTGCCTACAATGTGGTTTTATGGTGTGCGGGTACAGTCAGTCACTAAAGAGCGAAGCGAAGTGAGTATTCGCCTGAATTGGCGTACCAAGAATCCCTTTCGTTCTATTTATGCAGGAGCGTTATTTTCTGCCGGTGAACTGACAACAGGACTGTTGGCATTCTTGCCAATCGCTGCGGAGCCACAAAAAGTATCTATGCTCTGTGCAGCAGCAGAGGTAGAGTATATTAAGAAAGCCGTTGGGAAAATCACCTACACCTGCGAAGACGGTGCTGCTATCCTCGAAACCGTACAAAAAGCGAAGGAATCCGATGAGGGGCACACCGTTCGCAGCACTGCTATTGCTAAAAATGAACAGGGAGAGGTAGTCGCTCGTTTGTCCTTTGTATGGACGTTTAAGGCACGAAAAAAGTAGGTAACCTTCCTTTTGAATTACTAATCTTATCGAATTTTTCGCCACATTCGTCAATCTTTTTAGTTGGAGTGGCTGGTAAAAATCGCCCGAAAACGAGAAACGGGCTTGACGGATGAAGAGAAAAGGGCTACCTCCGGGGGGAATTAGTTTTTTTGGGGGTGGCTATGCTCGAAAAGATCTTTATTCCCGTCGAACATGAAAATCACAAACGCTTTCCCAAAAATCTCGTAA
>JALVDO010000630.1 GCA_027008975.1 Saprospiraceae bacterium
GATTTTCATCCAAAGTAATCGAGGAGGGAGATAATTATACCACTATTCAGGGAGGGCTCTTTAAGTCTGTTAATGGAGGGGATTCCTGGACAAGAGTTGATATTGATTTGCCTCAAATTAGTGTTTCGGATATAGCGATTACCGGTGGCGACACTCCAATTGTTTATACGGCAGTTAGTAGTGAGTACGACCACACCGAGGGGGAAGATTATTTTGGTGGGGTGTATAAAAGTATAGACGAAGGGGCTACATGGGCAAGAATGGCGGAGGGCTTTGGTGATTTGGAGAACCTCAATGTATCTGCCATTGCGATTAGTGCCGGGGACGAGAATGTTCTCTTTGCGGCAACGATTGATGCTCCTTTTCACGACGAAGCCAGCGGCAGGGGAATATTCAAAAGCACAGATGCCGGAAATACATGGCAGCCTATCAACGATGGATTGGGGGTACTATATTTTAATACCATCACTAGCGACCCTATATCACAGAGCGTCCTCTATGCCGGTAGCGGAGGCAATGGAGTTTTGAAATATCAGGATAACAATATCTTTGGAACGACAGAAATAGAAAAAAATGAGACACCCGCAATATCGGCTTACAACCAGCCCAACCCAATTAGTACCTCTACCCAAATACACTATTCTCTGGCGTTCAGCGGTTATGTGGATTTGAGTATTTACGATGTACGAGGACAGTTGGTTCGCACTATTTTGTATGGTAAATACCACTCAGAAGGAGAATACGATGCAATATGGGATGGTAAAGACGCATTGGGAAAAGAAGTAATTAGCGGCTTGTATTTCTACCGCATTACGGTTGGCGGCAAGCAGGTGACCGGAAAGATGGTTGTGCAACGCGAGAACTGATTGGTATTTGTCCCACCCAAAAAAATCCATTCTAATCCGTTTTATCTGTTCAATCCGCGTTCCCCCTTCCCCTCATGGCAAGTATTTACAAACTTTTCACACCTCCATAATACGCACCTTGCGCTTTTTTATACGGCTGTTATTTAGTTGCTCGACAAGTTTTTTTGACTGAGCAGCGGGGACGGAGACGAATGCACAGTCCTGCTTGAGTTCGATGATGCCGAGTTCGCCGGGGTTTAGATTACCCTGTTTGAAAAAGAGACCGGCGATGTCGCCCTTGGATATTTTGTCTTTTCTTCCGCCCGATATAAAAAGCGTTTTCCAGCGCGAAGGCGAGGGAAGCGGGGCGGCTTGTATGTCTTCGGCACCATCTGCCTGTACAATGTCCGGCAACACCTCCCGCGCCCATTTCAATACATAGGCGGTACCTTCGTTGTGCATCCTTGCGGTTCTGCCGTTTCGGTGGGTGAATTCCTCTGCTTTTAACGGGAGGTGGTAGTGGATGATAAATTTTATTTCGGGCACGTCAATACCGCGGGCGGCAAGGTCGGTAGCGAGTAGTAGCTGGTGACTTCCATTTCGGAATTTTATCAGGGCGCGCTCGCGTTCCATCTGCTCCATACCTCCGTAGAAGCAGCCATGAGAGATATTTTTGCTTGTCAGGTATTCACTCACCCGCCGGATGCTGCTCTTGAAATTACAAAAGACGATACCGGGCTGATTGCCGAGGTGGCTCAGCAGTTGTACCAACGTTCCGAGCTTGTCCTTGTCGGGCGAAATGACCGTTTTAATGGTCAGATTAGGGTGCCCCTCACCGAGATAGTCGATGAATACCGGGTCTTCTACGCGGACGAAGTCAGGAATTTCCACACCCTGTGTTGCCGAGGTCAATATCCGCTTTTCCACCCGATGTAGTGCTTTGGTGATTTGTTTCATCTCCTTTTCAAAACCAACTTCCAATGACTTGTCAAACTCATCGAGGACGAGTGTTTTGATATGTTCAGTCTCGAAGGTATGGCGGCGCAGGTGGTCGGCGATTCGTCCGGGTGTGCCAATGAGAATTGCGGGTGGATGCCCGAGTTCCATCCGGTCTTTGGAGAAGTTTTGTCCGCCGTAGAAGGCATTGATTTTGTACCCTGTACCCATCTGTCTGGCGACCTGCTCAATTTGGATGGCCAACTCTCTCGACGGGACGATTATCAGGGCTTGTACTGCTTTTGTCTCCTTGCTCAGCTTCGCGACGATGGGTAATAAAAACGCCAATGTCTTACCCGACCCCGTCGGAGATAACAAGACGACCTCCGCCTGTGAACGGATAGCCGCTACGGCTTCCTGCTGCATCGGATTCAGTCCGTTGATGCCGAATTTTTGTAG
>JALVDO010000631.1 GCA_027008975.1 Saprospiraceae bacterium
CGGTTCAAAATGCCGGAAACAGAAGAACTCCACTTTGAAGATATTGTCCGGGGGGCAATGAGCGTCCACACCAGTGACTTAGATGATAAGGTGTTATTCAAGTCCGATGGTATGCCAACCTACCACATGGCGAATATTGTGGATGACCATCTGATGGAGATTACCCACGTTATTCGCGGAGAGGAATGGCTCCCGTCGTTGCCGCTACACCTGTTATTATATCGCGCGCTGGGATGGGAGGCTCCACAATTTGCCCACCTGCCGCTTATTTTAAAACCCAATCCTGCCTCTTATATTACCAAAAAGACCCGAGGGACGTTTGCCACGCAATTCGTCGAAGGGTTTTTGTCTGCTCAACCCGACTATCAGGGGCAAAAAGGGAAGGTGGAAAACTTTATCAATCAGTTGTTACAAGATATAAAAAGCCTGACTGATCGACTGCGAATAAAGGACAATGAATCCAA
This sequence comes from Saprospiraceae bacterium, assembly GCA_027008975.1. Lineage (GTDB taxonomy): Bacteria > Bacteroidota > Bacteroidia > Chitinophagales > Saprospiraceae > JALVDO01. Next base: position 465 of record JALVDO010000631.1, read on the forward strand.
TTTACAAAAAGATATCAAGACCTATCTAAAAGGCGTATTGTTTGGCAAGTTGAGCAAGCGCGACGGCGATCGGCTTGGCATCCCCGTTTTCCCATTGTCATGGAAAGGGAAGACGCCTCATGATTCCTTTACAGGATTCCGGGAATTTGGCTTCCTACCCGAAGCTGTTAATAATTTCCTTGCCTTTCTTGGGTGGAATCCGGGCACCGAGCAGGAGATTTTTAGTTTGGAAGAGCTGTCCAAAGCATTTTCACTTGAACATATTGGCAAGTCCGGAGCCCGCTTTGACTTCAATAAAGCAAAGTGGTACAATAAGCAATACATCATGGCATCAGATGATGAAATGTTAGCGAAATTGGTCATGCCGCTATTAAAGCAAGCGGGAATGGATACAGAACCCGAACATCTCACAAAAATATGTAGGCTATTAAAAGAGCGGGTGAATTTCCTAACGGATTTCGTCTCTCAAGCGAGGCCTTACTTACAAGAAGAACTGACCTATGACACCAACGGGATTGCGAAAAAATGGAAACCTGAATTCCATCCCTTATTTACGCAATTGATCGAGCGCCTATCGGATCTAGATCCCTTCACAACTGCTTCTGTTGAAAAGACGATTGAAGCCTTCATGGAAAGCACAGGAATGCAGATGGGGGAAGTCTTTCCGCTATTGCGTATTGCTTTATCAGGAAGCATGCACGGACCTGCCGTTTTTGACATGATGGAAGTATTGGGAAAGGAAACAGTCTTAGGGCGGTTAAAGAAGTTTGCTGCGATGGTTTGATTAAAATAATCGGCATCCAATGTTCTCATTCCGATTTTTTTCCGTACTTTGTCACGCAAAAGAAAATTTTTGTGGCAAATACATTACTCATAATTGGCAGTATTTACATTGGATTTTGTCTGTTCTTCTATTTTTTCCAGGACATTTTTTTCTTTCGTCCGGAGAAGCTCCCTAAAGACTTTCAATATAAATACCCATTCCCATTTGAGGAGGTTGACTTTAAAATGGAGGATGGCGGGCATATCAATGGCATTTATTTTCAGGTACCGAATAGCCGTGGCGTCGTCTATTATCTAAAGGGCAACTCTCGAAGTATTAAAGGGTGGGGCAAGTTTGCAAGAGACTTCCTGAGCAATGGCTTCGACTTCTTTATGATGGATTACCGTGGTTTTGGAAAAAGCAAAGGCAAGCGAAATCAAAAAACACTATTCAACGACAGCCAATACATCTATGAGTGGTTGGCAAAAAAGTATGGAGAACACAAAATAGTTGTCGTCGGAAGGTCGCTTGGCAGCGGTATTGCTGCACGCGTTGCTGCCAAAAACAATCCTCGTCTTCTTGTACTCGATTCACCTTATTACAGCTTTTACCACAACCTCAAGCGATTCCTGTTTTTCATCCCGTTGAAATTACTTTTACGATATAAAATAAGGACGGATCTATATATGAAAGACGTAAGGTGTCCCGTCTATATCATTCACGGCACCAAAGACCGCCTTTTTCCCATCAACCAAAGCGAACGCTTAGAAAAGGAGTTTCCGGATAAGGTCAATTTATTTACCATTGAAGGAGGCCATCATAATGACTTGCCAAAGTTTTCGGAATTTTTTGAAATTTTGTATGACATTCTGGATAAACAACCGGAGGATAAACCAAAGGCATGAACTTTACAAGACTTTTTGACATTATAGATTTCCAACAGGGCAAATACCCCAACAAGGAATCTTTGAATTCCTTTCATGGTGGGAAATGGCAGCACTTTTCGA
>JALVDO010000632.1 GCA_027008975.1 Saprospiraceae bacterium
GCCCCTTGTTTACGAAGATTACAGGGCTACGCCCCTTGTTTACGAAGATTACAGGGCTACGCCCCTTGTTTACGAAGATTACAGGGCTACGCCCCTGATTAATTCATTGCTACTCGTTGTTACGAAGATGCAGGGGCTACGCCCCTGATAATATATTGGACATCTGATTTACAAATATAGTAACTACCCGGGTACTCACTATAGAATCTACTTGGGGCGTTAGCCCCTTAATCTTCGTAATTAAATGGGCTATAAAAAATGGAAGGGGCGTAGCCCTGACATCTTCTCATTTTTCCATTCAAAAAGAGATATAGGATGGTAATCTACAGTTACAAAATTTTGGCTTTGGGTCAAATTGAGAATTACTGGTTAAATACCAATGTCAAAACGCCCTTTCGTAATGTGATACGGAACGCCATCTTCTATGACCGTGAATTCAAATAAGCCTGAAAAAATCTTGTTTTTGATGTCAAATCGCAGAATGGTCAGGTGGTTTTCCTGCGTGGTGTCCAACACTGCCCGAATGCCATCCTTGGAATATACCGCATTGGTCAACGGGTATTCACCTTCTTCTGTTACTTCTTTACTGCCAAATGACAAAGAAGCGATATAATCACCTTCTTTTGAAATCTGGTGGGTGCGGATATTGAAAAGTCCGAGGGGATAAGAATAATCCAGTTTTATTTGGTGTTGCAGTAGGTTGGGCGTCAATTTATAGGCGACGTAAACCTCTCCGTCAATCAGACAACCGAAGTTATTCGATCCGGTGGTGGTTATTTTTGGGAGAATAGGTGGTGGTGCTTCTCTGGTGCATTGTAGTACAAATAGGGCTGCGAACGATAACAGCAGTATTTTTGTCTTTTTCATAATGTGTCTTTTTGGTTGTGCTGATGTTGAATCTGACTCCCTCAAAAATACAACCTTTTCGGAAAAATTGAAATTTTTTAGCACAAAAAATTTCGGTAGCTGCTTAACACATTCTGTTATTATTCCTTCCCAATTCTGATGATGGGTAGCACACTTCTTATGTTATTTTTCTTCAAAACAATATAATACATACCGCTTGACACAGGACTTCCATTACCATGAGTACCGTCCCATTGAATGGATTGGCTTCCTGCATCCAGTTTTTCATTGATTAATTGTTTGATTAGACTACCGGAAACATCGAAAATATCAATACTAACCTGGGTGGGTTGATCCAAAACCAATTTAATCGTAGTAGAGGTATAAAACGGATTAGGCAGAATCTTTATGTCCGTTTTGCTCACGTTATCAGTCTGAGGAGTTTCAATTATCCGGGAAGATGCAGTACTGAAATTATGACCTGAACTGCCCGTCAAAGTCTCTACAGCGGATGAAAAATCGACTATTTCACCGGATTCGTAGTTATCGTCAAATGCTACATAAAGTAACCGGGCTACTTCGATATCCGAACCATTGCTACGCCCTTTCAGCGTATAAAAGACGGAAAGCGAGTCATTCCCCCAGGCCGGATAAGAAAAACTCACAAATGGAGTTTGAGCATATCTTTCATCATATTGCCTTAATTCAGAGGTACTGTTAGGTAAATCCAATAACCTGGCGATTACCTCATCATCACTCACATCCAAGAGGTATGGTCGTCCATTTTGCGATCTGGTACAAAGTATTATACGTCCATCATCTGTAGAAATACCATGTCCGCTTCCATTCCAATCCGTTAAGCGTCTATAATTAGTTCCATCAAGGTTGATGGTGGCTAAAGCTGCTCCAGACTGGTTCGGTCTAAGGGCATGAAAAAGTACCCTTCCGGTAGTCCTCATCGGGTAGGGGTCGCTTGTTTTTCCCGTATCCGGACAATTGGTTCTGTCTGCGATACGCTCTGAAGATAAAACCACAGGAGTTTCACCCGACAAATCCAGGGTTAATTTGTATATATCTTGTTCGTTTCCCGTTACCTTAGCTACGAGCAACTCGTCGGGGCTAATCCATTCGGGGAATCTTCCGTTTTCAAATATGCTAAATTCATTTTGTGACTCCAATTCAACTAATCTCACTTCATTTCTCCAGTCTTTTTGATAATTGAAGGCTATCCATTTTTTGTCTTCCGACAAACTGGGGAAAAATTCTGTGGCATTTTCAGTATCGGTCAACTGTTGTAACTCAGTCGCCTCGTTGGATTGGATATCATATTTCACAATAAACAAGTCATATTTGCCGGGGTCATTCTGACCATTAATATCCGAGGCA
>JALVDO010000633.1 GCA_027008975.1 Saprospiraceae bacterium
TCAATGGTTGCAGTGTTTTCCACACGAGGAAAATAATAGAACCGCTGGTCTAAACCGCGAAACGGATTGAGCTTGGGCGTAAAGTTGGAATAATAGTCCTGATTTGCGTCCAAGCGCATATCGAGCTCGTTGAAATGGAGGTCAAATACTTCGTTTATAAAACCATAGGACTTGCTTTTGTCTAACTGAAGTACCATTACCACAGAGTCCAAAAAATAATTTTTGAACTGGGGGGAATTCAGTTCTGCGCCCCCTCCTGTCCTGTACAGTCCGGCTTCGAATGTGAATGCAGTGCGCAGAGTACCGTAATACTCATCCACCATATTTCCTACGTAAAAGGAAGATACCGTGGAACCGGGAGTGTACGTTTTTAACGAATCGCTTTTGACGGTGCGGGAATGCAACTCAATTTGACTTTGATCCAAATACCCATTCCCAATAAAGTCGTCTTCCAACAATTCCTGACCGATGTCTGTTGGTTCTACACAAGACGTAAGAAGGGTGATAATCCCAATAAGAACGGGAAAAAATTTTTTCAAATAATTCATATTTTTTGTTGCGTTATAGTTGGATCCGCTCCTTTACTCAGCCTCCTCGCCGATTAATTCATTATAAAAAGCGAGATATTTAGGCAGGTATTCATCATCTTCCGTTTTCAAAACAGGACCGCCGAAGCTATCGATTAATTTTTGTGTATCAGCGCTGATATCACTACTGCCTACAATCAGTCCGTCAATATTACTGAGGGCTCCTCTGTGAAGATTTACCCCGTCTCCTTCCATATAGGAAGAAAGATCGTCTTCTTCAAGGTTGTTAATGGCAGCCTTGGAGGCGAATGAGCGGTCAAAAGACTTGTCAATATTGTTCTCGTAAAGAGAATAAATTAGTTTTGAATGCTCAAAAAGAGGCTCGGTGTTATAGGTCGTCTTAATGTAGAATGGAATCAGACTTGTCATCCATCCCTGACAGTGAACAATGTCCGGTGCCCATCCAAATTTTTTGACGATTTCGACTACGCCCTTGGAAAAAAACACCATTCGTTCGACATTGTCATCAAAGGGCTTGCCATCTTCTTCCTCGCTCTCCTCCGAAGTTTTTTCGGCAAAGAGGGTTTTTCTTTTGAAGAAATCGTCGTTATCCAGAAAATAAACCTGAATCCTCGCTCCGGGTAGAGATGCTACTTTGATAATCAAAGGATAATCGTCATCGTCCACGATGATATTCATTCCCGACAGCCTTACTACCTCATGCAACCGATGTCTTCGCTCGTTAATAACGCCATACCTCGGCATCAAAACTCTGATCTCCATACCTTTCTCCTGGACATATTGAGGAAGCTTTCGCGCGATTGCACTCAACTCATTCAAAGCGGTATATGGTTCCATCTCTTGAGTGACAATCAATGCTTTCTTTTTGCTCATAATAATTTTTTTTTGATCTCCCCTCCTGTTTTAAAACTCAACAAAATCAATGCTTTTCGGGGTGACTACGTAGGGAGCATCTTTCATTAAGGCTGCAAAATTACTAAAATTTAACGACTTTTTTGAGCTTTTTTACACCTTAGTTCAAAAAAAACTATCTTTACGCCCCTGAAATTACTGATAAAGTGACTAGAGCGTCCGAAATACGGTACTAATCCGAGTACTTTAACACAATAACGAGCAATGGTTATTTTCAAGAAAGTCAAAGATCTTCAACGCTTCCTCCAATCGCTTAATGCCCCTCAATTACAGGTGGGATTCACGCCGACAATGGGTGCTTTACACGCCGGGCATCTTTCGTTGATTCAACAATCAAAAAAGCACTCGACGCTTACCGTTTGCAGCATTTTTGTCAATCCCACTCAGTTTAATCAAGCGGCAGACCTGGAGGCCTATCCTGTCACTACGGATAAAGACATTCTGCTATTGGAAAAGGTTGGTTGTGATATTTTATTTTTACCTGATGTAGCGGAAATTTATCCGGAAGGGTTGAATACGCGCGTTGAGATTGATTTGGCGGGGCTGGATGAAGTCATGGAAGGAGAAAAGCGTCCGGGGCATTTCGAAGGCGTTTTACAGGTTGTCAAACGCCTGATTGACATCGTTCGTCCGGATGATTTATACATGGGGGAAAAAGATTTCCAACAATTGGCTATTATCCGAAGGATGGTAAAGGTATTGGATATTCCCACAAAGGTAATTGGTTGTCCTATCGTACGGGAGGAGAATGGCTTGGCAATGAGTTCGAGA
>JALVDO010000634.1 GCA_027008975.1 Saprospiraceae bacterium
TGAATGAGTGAATGATTGAATGAGTGAATGATTGAATGATTGAATGATTGAATGCCTGCCTCATGACCGAAGGGAGGGAGGAGTGATTGAATGATTAATATGTAAATGGAACGAACATGGGACCTACAATGCCAGCGAAGGTCTTATCGAATTCATGTCCTCCTACTACTTGTGGAATAACCCAACAATATTCACTCCCCGGTGTATCGTCATTGGGCATTTGTGGGACATACCACAGTGTTATATCCCTGCCTTCCAACGATTCTTCCGGCGTTAAAAAAGCCTCTGGTCCCTGTCGATAATCCGTATTACAGCAGGAGCCTATGGTTGGCATATTATTCTCTCCTTCTTTGCCATCGCGATGGTTGACCGTGATATAAGTATAAGCATTATCACCCCGACCGCCGTCGTTGAACTGACCTCGTCCCGGTTCGAGATAATAGCCTGCATTTGCACTTGTGGTGATTTTGTAGAGGTAACCATCGGGAGAATACACCGTATTATCATCTTGGAGAGCCCACCCCTCCCGGGCAAGCGACTTCCAGCCATTCTGCTGCCATCTGGCAACCTTCTGTCCCGTACCATTCCCGCTAAGGGCAATCCTAAATACGGGACGATACCATCCTCCATTTCCACACCCCAATCCCAGATTGACTCCTGTAATGCGAAAACGGCCATCATCGTAGAATTCGAAGCGATTTTGATACCTATAATTACAGGCGAGTGGCCAGACTGGGCTTCTGAAATCCTGTATTAAAGCAAAGCCGATTTTTTGATTATTTTGCTTAATTTCTTCAATTTCAGGTCCGTTGAAGGCAACGACAGCGGCGGCACTAAACATGGGGCAACCAGTGGCATCACTATACCCAAAGCCCTCTTTGAACTCGTAGGTGACATGCCAATCCACCAACTTTGCAGACTCGAGTACGGGTTTCCCTTTAAATTCTACATTTTTTATTTCCAATCCGTCGGAACCGGTCAGCGTATAGGTGATGTCCCAATCGTTCTGCTTTAGTTTATTATCTGTATCACAATATTTATCAACGACGAATTCATTTTGTAAGCTTCGCTCTGTGACAACAGTTGGGCGATTAGGGTTAGAGACGACCCAGTCATATCCTACCATGTCAAGATCTGTCAGGTCAACAATAACCCATAACTCCTTATTACCCACTTTAAAGGTAGGAGCAGTACACAAATGTCGAGACCGTTCGCACTTGGTAGAATTGACCGTAAACGGGAGGCTTGCTGCCTGTTTTCTACTTTTCCCCAATACCTTTAATACTTCTTGGGAGGAAAGTGCAATTTCTTTGGCAATTTTTTGCAGCTTTACATTGACGACATTGGGTGTGGCTGTCGAATAATTGACTTTCAGTATTTTTCTTTGCGCCACATCAATATAGGCAATAGTGGAGGTGTTGTAATAAAAATTGTACAACTCAACCCGATAAATTTTCAGTGTCTTGGTTATCTTTTCGTTTGCCAATTCCAGGACTGAGGCCGGACGAACGCTCATTATCTCGGAGTGTAGGGGCTCGCCTGTTCCTCGCTTGTTAACATCCCTTAGAAAATCCCTGTTGTGAATGGCGATTGATTGTGCCAAGGCAGCTTCGTTATTTTTCAATTCATCACTCTCCAGCAAAATAACGGGTAAAGGAGAACGGAGTACCGCCTCTATTTGCTTAATATAAGATTGCACTAACTCCCCTTTGGGCAGTTGCTGCGACATTGAAGGTGGTACCAGCCACCCAATCTGATTGACTTGCTCCTGTGCCGAAGTGGCATTTTCGATAGGGTCGCACCCGAATGTCGTTAGCAGAAAAATTATTCCTAGAAAAAGTGAAAGGTATTTATTCATGGGAGGATGTGAATTTGAATTAGAATTAGAATTAGAATTAGAATTAGAATTTGAATTAGAATTAGAATTTGAATTTGAATTTAAAAAAATTGGACATACGACTGACAAAGTTAGGGAATGAGGGCAAATAGAAAAAAAATACGGTAAATAATTCAAAAAAAAATGGCTTGTTACAGCCCTTCCTCTTAGAGGGTTAGCCAATAACAAACCATTCAATTTTTGCAGAGAAAAGAAAGAATAATACTCTTCCTTTCTACAATTTACCTCTTCGGTCCAACTATATCAATGATGATAATGGACTTAGTAAGATTGTTGGCACGAGCGTAGCCCGCACAGTTGCGTGTATTAATTTGTTTCATGCTAAAATGATTTGTTATTAATTAAAAAATTACTACTTTGAATAGAAAAACCTACTCAAATCAATCTCATTTCAGATGAGTGTATGAAGGAGCGAAGCCCCATTAAATAAGTGTGGTGAGTGTATTGTAAAAGCAAGGAGGGTTATGCTTTGTTACTTTTTTTTCGTATCGTATAACGCTTATTCCCCATCAATTCCAAAGCCATTTCCCATAACTTTTCGTAAGGGATAATTTCAACTTCCAAATTTTGGGTGGACATTCCGTAGGGGACTGTCATCAAGTTACTCAAATACTTTTTTGTTTTCCTTTCAACAGCAGCACGGTGAAAGCCCGAAGCCGGTATCTGAATCAACATTTTAATAAAACTATTACTTCTAAAAGTTTCATTTTTCGTTAGGTATCTGGAGCAATATTTGTTAATGGCCTCAATTCGATCAATTGCCTTTTGGTAGTCTCTGTTAATCAACATCAGCAATATTTGAGCGATGAGGATTGGAATATTCATGCCTCGTTTGTCCCTTTCAAAAACGGGTAAGGCGTTAAAGAATCGCCCCGACTTAAACTCGTTAAAGTGTCGATTAACAATAGTGCCAAACCCCAGATAGCTCGTCTTCCAAAGCAGGTACAAATAAGCCTCGTAAATCAGCCATAATTCCTTTGAATTATCCGGCAAAAACCTAAATCGTTTATGGTTTCTGACTTTTAAGAAACCTCTAAAAGCTTCCTTGTAGTCGCCCTTGTGCATTGAGAATAGAAAAAACCACTCTTGGTATTTAAACCAGTTTCCCGTTCCCTCTTTGACTATTTTAATCCCTTCCAATGCCGCCAATTTCCCTTCTTCGTAATCGTTCAACTCTGCGAAGGAGACCATTCTCTGGTATAAGAAAATCTGTAGAGCCGTATCTGTTTTAAAAGTTTTCTTATTAAAAAACGCAATAGCTTCATTACAGACGCTTAGTGTGCCTTCTTGATCTTTCACACTCGAAAAGATAATCAACTGTATCAAGTAGCCACAAAGCCTCAACCAATAACTATCATAAGTCGCCAAATCTTTCTCAATAAGCTGATAGTATTCGTAGGCTTTTTGTTGAATGATCTGTCCATCCGAACGCTTATTGACATAGGACACGACCAAATCGGTATAGAGTCCTTCTACGAACTCCTCTCTATTTCTCAACGTGCTATAATAATCAAAAATTTTACTGTATTTCTCATAGAATTTAGCATCCCCCACTCGTGTTCCATAGTACAATCTCAGTATTCTTGCCACATCAGCGATGACGTCATTAAATTCGTATTTCAAAGCCATTTTATAGACTTTGATACAAAGATTCTTAGCTGAGTTCCATGCACTTTGCCCAAGTAAAATCTTGATAGCTGCCCAATCTTTATAACACTTATGATAAGCCTTTTGCCTATCATTGTATTTTGAGTGTTCAATATCGATAAAAAACAATCGATTGACTAACTCTTTTTTAAATTCTTTTTTGAACTTTTTATACGTAGGACTTGACTTTGATTTACCAAAAAGTGTGTTGGCAATTTCATCGTCCGTCTCAAACCTATTGGAGATCAATCCCTGATAATATTCGGAGATTACACCATCATCGTTCAATAAATCAATGAAATGCAAAGAAGATACCTTGCCCTCCTTGATTAAAAATGCCAACTCCTTTAGTGCAATCATATTAGATGCCTACGTTCGTTAGTTTCAGTATATAAAATTTGTGTGTAGATTAGCCAAAGAAGGTCAGAACGACCCTCATTCTATTTAATTTGGTAAGCCATTTGTACTGCAAAGATATACCAAAAAAATAGTTTATGCAACATCCCACACGTACACTAAAACACATTAAAAAAAAATTAAAACTATAAAGTAAAGGTGGCGAAATGGTTAATAGTAAATTAGAGAATATATAAATTTTCAAAAAAAAATATAAATTTTCTAAAATCAATCAAACTGATGCTGCATCCAGTCTTTCAACGCCAGATAATCCTCTTTCACTTCTAACAATTCCTTTTCGCTTAAACCCCATTGCCGGCATCTTTGTTCAAAGACGGCCAAATCATCTATATCCTGGAGGCTGACGCTACCTGCCTGTTGAAGAACCAAGCTGCTTTCGGCACGATTAACTTTTATTCTCAGCACCTCACCTCCGGCATCTGCTACATATTGTCTCAATTCCGAATCGAGTAGGCTGTGTATTTCCTTTTGGTCAATTTCGATTTCCACCCAAGGCTTCAAATCGTAATTCCGACCTTTTAGCCGTTGATTGATTTGGATAATAATCTCATCGTAGGTACCCTTCATTTGCATTAGATACCGAAAAGTCGGGATGGGCAACTTTTGATGTTCCATAAAATTCCCTTTTGTAAACTCGATAATAGTCACGCTTTTCACATCGTTAATCTCAGAGAAACTGACGGGTATCAGGGAGCCTGAATACCGCACGTGTACTTTTCCGCCTACGGACTGGGCTCTATGAATATGACCAAGGGCAACGTAATCAAAATTATTGGGAAACTGTCCGGCGTCTATATTTTCAATATTGCCAACATAAATATTATCCTGTTTGCCGGAAGTGACAGCATCTGTTGCAAAAAGATGTCCGGTAGCAATAATCGGAATATCTGCGGGGTACTTCGTTGTCAAATCGGCAAGTGCCTCAAAGTGTCCGGCAATCGCTTTTTTGAGCCGCGAAGACTGCTCAACACTCCCCTCCCCTGCCTCGGCATAAATCAAATCTCTATCCCTGAGGAATGGGACTAAAACCACGACTCCTTCCAACACACCGTTTTGGTTGTTCAGCTCTACAATTTGATCGTTTAAATCACCCGTTATTGCACCCAGGACGTGGATATTAAACACCTTTAAAAGCTCGCGTGGGGCGTTCAATTTGGAAGGAGCATCATGATTCCCTCCAATCAGGATGACATGGCGGCAGTCTGTTTGAATTAGTTTTTTTAGAAAATCAAAATACAATTGTTCTGCATAGTTGGGAGGATTGGGGGTGTCAAAAATATCTCCGGCAACCACCAAAACGTCTATCTCCTCCCTGCGGATAGTCTCCAATAGCCAATCCAGTGCCAATTGTTGTTCACCTTGTCGATGCCTATTCATCAGGCGTTGTCCGAGATGCCAATCTGCTGTGTGGAGGACTTTCATATTCATTATTGTTTTAGGGATAGTGTATAGAACTCAAAAGAGGCTTTTTCAGGAGAGAGCCGAACTGTTCTTTCATCTTCGGCAATTATGTAATATTCAAATATTTCCCCCGCCTCTACATTGATACCCCATAAATCACCTTCGATATGCTCCATCGGTATTCTTTTAAAAAGTCGGAAGGGTTCGAGGCGGTAGCAAAGGTAAGCGTTTGTAGCCCCCCTAATCGATGCTGTGACTGAAATTTTCTCCTCGTTCCGTATGGCATTTACGTTTTCAATTGTAGGTGCTTCCTTTTTAAATAAGGGATGATTCAGCAGGTAGTCGGTTCGTGCATCCATCAATTCCAGCAATCCTATGATATTTGATTTTCCGGCTTTTGCCGAATGCTCCAAATTCTGTTCAAAGCCCTCCATTGTGTATAATTTATTAGCATCATTTCGGACATCCTCCCTGATTAAATTCCTGATTAATTCAGCATTTTGCCTGAAAGTACCATTGGAAAAGTCTTCCTGCAACATGGTTTTGATGTGGGCGACGTAGATTTTTCTAAAAAGTTTATTGGAAAGTAGTTGGGTAATCAGGGGTCTTTTTTTATTGTGCTGTTTGAAGTGCAAAAAGGCACTCATCGTTTGCATTTTCTCGTTGGATAGCGGACTATTATCGAGCCCTGTATAGCGAAATCCACCAAAACACAAGTTCATATCCCATACGATTGGATGGTAAACACCCGTAGTATCCCGATACAAATAATAGTTATGGCAAAGGCGACCGAGATAGCTATCCAAGTTGACGGTCACATTATCAAAGGCCAACATCCAGAGGGTTTGGTCAACATCGAGTATTTTTTCGATTTTGTCAACCTTTTTATTCAGGACATAGGTCAAATCAATAACATCCTTCCAGTGAGCGCCTTTTTTGAGCTCGTACAATCCGCGGTAACAACGGGAATCTTTACCGAGATACATCAAGGAAGCTTTGTCACCCTTCATGCAGCCCCGCACGGGTTTTCCATGCCAGTCGGGATCGCATTTTATTAAGGCTCCCTCATCGTCTCCAAAATACTTATCGAGAAATTTTTTATCGACAGATTCGGTGCAGTTATAAAGGCCGAGGTATTGATCATTGACGTATAACTTGGCAAAATTAGCCCTTGGTGCCGGCATGTAATTCCCTACCACCTGATAAGCCAAGACCTCTCGCAAAAAGCTAGGATCGCGAAAGACATTGGACAATTTGAGAGAAGTAAAACCTCCCGGCAGGGTTGATTTTTGTCCACGATAATCGACTTTGATGTTAAATGGCAATTTGGGAGAACCTGTTTTTCGGACATTAAAATAGGAACTATTGCCCTTGAAGCGAACACCAACTTTTGGGTAGGTCACTCCATTGATGACAGCTTTTGCGACGAGTCTTTTATCATTTCCCAACTGCTTGAGGGAATCCAGTTTGGCTGACCAGTCCGGTTCTTTAAAAGTAAGCCGGACGTCTATAATATTGTTAATATCGTAGATGTCCTGTGCCTCTACGAATGCTCCGCAGATGATTAAAATAATAAGGTGAAAGTATTTGCTCATCATATTTTTCACTTTGTAACGCAATTCATAGTACTAGATATTTTGTAAATCGCTCCGACGTTGGTGTTGGAAATCTCAAATTCGGAAGGCTGTGGGCAACATCAATTCAATTCTGCGAGCGTCACGACTGCTTTTTCTTGCTGGTAATTACTTGGATAAAAACTGAGTGCATTAGCGTTCTCTACGGTCAGGAAGTACTCCAGCGATGATTGTTTATCCCCTGGTATTATTTCAACCCCAAAGACCTTATCTCCTGCCGCGCCATCAAAGTGTTTGCCATCATCTTTGAGCTTCATCACTTTGTAACCTCCTGTATCATCAAGGCGGTAGTGAATAAAAACATTTTTTGCGTGGTTGGAAGTTGCCACTTGAATTTTGAATGTATTCACCCTAACATTGGAAAATTGCTTACGGTGTTCAAAGGTTACTTCCGTAGCCTTTGGGGGGATAATCTTTATCAAGTTTTCGCCCTTCAGGAAAGACCTTCGCTGTTGCACCAAAGTGACAATACCCGGAATCTTGCTTCTTTTGCCGATGGTTTTAGAATCGGAATTATTCAAATCCTGCGTAGAATAATACCTGTTTTTATCATTTACAAAGTCAGGGTAGATTAAAGCATGTAGTTGCTCTACGCGTTTTTTTAGATTATATTTTTTGATATCCGCCATGATTGTCCGGACGTGAGCGATATAATATTTCTTGTAAGTTTCATTGCTCAGTAACACATGGATAAGAGGCTTGTCTTTGTTATTTCCATGTAGGGTTACAGAGAGTCTTATCAATTGTTCGGGCTTCAAATCGGAGCCAACACCTGTATTTTTATAGCTACCGAACGAGAGGTTTAGCTTTCCCAACAACGCAGAAAAGCGGCCATTTTCCGGTCTCACTAAATAGTAATTATAACTGTACTTGCCGGAATAACTTTTTAAATTGAGGAAGACATTATTGTAAGCGAGCATCCAAAGTACCTGGTCGACATCCAATAGCTTTTCAATTTCGTCGGGATTGTCCTTCAAGTAGGTTGTCAATTGGTATAAATCCGACCATTTACCGTTCCGGTTGGTAAAATTAAATTGCAGGCAATCCTCCGATTTGTCTTTTTTCAATGTTCCATAAACATTGTTTTTACAATCTACTTCGTCGCTTACCGTATTGGGTTCGGCATAAAAAACGCCATTGCTTTTCTTACCGAAGTTCCTTTCAACAAAATCGCTATTGACTACCTCAACATTGACTAATAGTCCGTAATAATCTCCATTAATTTTCACTTTGGCATAATTTGCTCGGGGAGCAGGAAAGTACTTTCGTGCCAATTCATAGCCGACCACCTCACGTGCCATGCTAGGGTCTCTGGTTGCAGCGGATAAGTCCAATTCGCCAACACCTGCGTATTTTTCATCGCTTCGAATATCCAAATCAATGAAGAGGCTGTTTCTTCGCCCTCCGGGAGTAAAAGTAGCCCCATCGCGATAACGTACACCTGCGTCTGTAAAGGAACGCCCATTGACCAAAACAGTTGCCGCCAGCAATTCGTCTCCATTATAGCGTAGGGAATCTAGTAAGTAACGCCAATTATTTTGGGGGAAGGTAATACTGATATCCTGTATTTTTTCTGTATTATAAAAGTCGGCCTCCGACTGACCGAAAGACCAAAGAGATGCATTAAAAAAAATAAAAAATGCAAAAGACCTATAGAGAAAAGAGTTCATATTTTAGCTTATTTTGTGCCAATTCTTAATTTACCACGGTTTGAGGATT
>JALVDO010000635.1 GCA_027008975.1 Saprospiraceae bacterium
AAGGACTACAAAAAGCTATATCCAACTGTCTTTTCCGATTGCAAAAAGATGAGTGAGAAATTTCCGAAAATTTCTTGGGAAGATTTAGCGAAGCACGTAGCTGCTTATGCAGAGTGTAAAGACTAATATTTTAGCATGACAGCAGATTTTGTACTGGTACTAAATCTGCTGTCTTTTTATTTACATAAATTCTCAATGCATATAATTCTCACTTTGGTCGTCAGACCAAAAAAATCCGTGCAAAATCCATCGCCAGTAGTGTAAAATCAGTGTAAATCCGTTCAATCTGTGCATGTCCTGACCGGTAGCGTCAGGGTCATCCGTGTTCCCTATCACTGAATCTGAAAGATATTGATTATACATGTTGAAAAGTTACCTATTTATACCATTCACCACCGCCAATAAAAACGCTCCTTCTCAAAGCTCTCCGCCCCGATTCGCTTGTAAAAATTAATAGCCCGTACATTACTGCGAGGTGTTTGCCATTGAATCAGGCGACAACCGTCTTTGTGCGCCATTGCTTTGATTCTTTTCATCAGCTCAAACCCAATGCCCTTGCCCCTTGATGCCTCATCGAGATATAGGCAATCCATATAATAATACGCCATTGCTTCCCACATGGAGTACTGTTTGGAAAAGGCGCTATAACCGGTCAGTCGTCCGCCTTCCTCCACTACCAGACAGTAAATGTAGGGTGTCTCACCAAACATCAGTGCTCGCCAGGCTGCTATTTTTCCCGCTTTTACAAAGTCATTCCACCCTTCATATACCGCATGGGCTTCCACCAGTTCCTGTATTTGACCCAAGTCCTCTACACTCGCCATTCTAATTATGTGTTGCATAAATATTAATTTTTTGTAAATACTTACCATTAGGGGGAGGGGAACACGGATGACACGGATTGAACGGATTAAAACGGATTATTTCAGCGGGACAGTTAGATTTTGACAGATTTTTGTTTTTGCTTTCGCAAAAACGGGTGCAAATTCAACTGTATTTTTCATTAATTATCATTTTGATATTATCTCACATTGGTCGTCAGACCAAAAATCCGTGTGAACACGCTCTTTATCTGTGGAAATTCGCAGCATTTGTGTCATCCGTGTTCCCCTTATCCCCAAATCGCAAATATAAAGTATGAGGTGGTAAGCAGTTACAATTTTTTATTTAAAAAACACGCGCCACCACTCCCTCCTTAAACCGATACACCCTCGCCTCCCAATAAAACCACGAAGCACATTGCTCCGGCCACTCGCTAATAATATCTTCGGTCACTCCTCGATCTATCAGATGAATGGCCTTTTCTAACATCAATTTATACCCCGACATCATCGCAGGGTTACTCGTGTCCCGTTCCAAATCCTTTTTAAACCGGCTAAATAACAAACGGCTCAATGCTGCCGACCATTTTGTATCATTATACTTAATAAGGAGGTGCAGTAAGCCGTTTTCCGGCATTTGCGTACTTTCCCTCGCCATCTGCAATGCCACTCGGTCAAATAGCTCCCTGCTCAGGTTGGAAAGTAGCACTTTGCCCGGCATTTTAGCGAAGGAATAAGCCCTGTTTTCCCACAGATATCGAATCAGTGCCTCCCGCCAGTGCTCATCCCTGTGCCGGACGATTGCCGTTGTTAATCCAGCAAATACCTCACTGCGGTAGGGGCTGTCGAGCAGCATTGGGATGGCGGATGCCGGAGTGTAGCCGGTGATTTCTTCCCAAATTGTAGGAGCTAGATACCCGATAGTGTTCCCCAGCCATGCTCCTTTCATGCTGAGGTGCACCCCTTTTTTCATCTCTAAGGGCAGATTCAAATGCGCAGTGTCTTTCAGGTAGGAATCCGGAATATGCCACTCGCCTTTGATTAAGAGCTTGCGGGCATAGGAGGCTAGGAATTGATAATGTTCACTCTCCGGGATAGATGCCAATATGTTTGCAGCCGTCTTTCTAATTGATTTTTGGGAGGCGGTAGTGGATTTGTGCAATATCGGAATAAACAACTCCGAGGGATGTACCTGTATCGCCTGTAGAAATATTTCCCTGTCTTTCGCTCCGGCTTTATCCCAATTGTTTTCGATGAAAGAAAGTGCCTTCCCGGTGTTTTCTTGTACTACTGCTGACAATGCCATTTTCTTTTGGCTATTGAAGAGCTCTTTCCAATGCAATAGTGCCAGATTATCATCCAGCCCGTACCAATCCGGATTTTGAGCGATAAGCCAAAAAG
>JALVDO010000636.1 GCA_027008975.1 Saprospiraceae bacterium
ACTCCGAGTAGCGTCGCAAAGATGAAAAACACCGCCATTTTGTATTCTTTGAACAGAACAAAGGCGTCCAAACCCAATCGTTGCGCAAAGGTTTTATTCTCGGATTTTGCCAATGGTACATTGGGTAGGGTAAAAGAATAAATGCCAATGGCAAGCGAAATGGCAGCTGCAAAATAAAACTGCATATTGTTATCTGCCCATTTGAATGTACCCACGGCTATTTCGGCAATGATGAATCCAATCGTACCCCAGACTCTGATATTGGGAAAGGTCTTGATGACATCGTAACCATTATTGGTGAGAATGCTGTAAGAAACGGTATTCGCCAGCCCTAATGTAGGCATATACATCGTCAAATACCCCAGCATTAACCAAAAGAAGGTATTATAATCGTGGGTTTGAGCCAGGTATATCATAAAAACAGCTCCAATGAGGTGTAATATGCCCAGTAATTTCTGCGCGTTGAGATATTTGTCCGCAATAATGCCTACGACGCCGGGCATGACCAATGAGGCAATTCCGAGCGTAGAAAAGATACTTCCAATTTGAGAGCCTTCAAAATGCAATTGTCCACCAAGATAACGCCCAAGTGAAATCAGCCAGGCGCCAAAAACAAAAAGCTCCAGAAAATTTAAAATGGTTAGTCGTTTTTTTACATCCATTGTTTTTTACATTTGAAAGCCAAAAGTAATATTTTTTTTGACAAATTTGTTATTGATACTCATTTTTCCTTATTCGATTTCTCTTTCAAATCCCTGTTGACAGCTATGGCGGCGTTTAATTCAAACCCAATCAACAGAATCAAGGAATTGAGCTGAATCCATAGCATCAGGATGATAATCGTGGCAATAGAGCCGTAAAATTTGCTGTAAGTCGAAAATTTGCCAAAGTCATCAATATAAAAAGAAAAGGCAACGGAGGTCAGTATAGACAGAAAAGTCGCCACCGTCACCCCGGGGGAAAACATGCCGAATTTCCGGTGTGTGGCAGCACCGTACCGGTATATCAAAAAGATGCCAAAATAAAATAAAAAGATGATACCCAGCCATCTAAGTAAAGCAAGACTTATCGTCGAAAACCAATCGAGTCCGATGTATTGTGCCAGCCAATTGATGAGTACATTTCCCAAAATAATCAGGACGATAGAGGCGACGAGCAGCAGCCCCATTAGCCCCGTCAGCCCGATGGCTATCATCCTTTTGCGAAAAGCTGTTCTTTTTTTGAAAGTCAGCTCGTAATTTTTCTCAAAGCCGCGCATCATGGCGACCATTCCATTGGATGAAAAATAGATTGCCAGCAGAAAACCAAAAGAGAGTAGCCCGATTCTCGGCGTTGCTGTGATGTCATTGATAAAGCTGAATAATTGAGAGCCGGCCTCTCCCGGCATTATCTTTTGTATTTCCTGCTGTAGGATGCTTTGGAAGTTTTCGCCATCAGGCAGATAAGAAAGGATGTATTTTTGCAGAAATGGCAGCAAAGTAAAAAGTGTCAGCAGAGAGGGTACTAAGGAGATAAAAAAGCTATAAGCAATGGCACTTGCCCGTACACCGAGGTCAAAACTCGTGATTTCATGGTAGATAAATACCACAATATCGTAAATTGGTACTTCGCAAAAGCCCGGCAACGAATGCTCTTTTGACCATTTGACTACCTTTTTGACCAAAGGCAACTTCCACACGAAAGTTTTAAAATCGAAATTTCTAATGGATTTAAGTAGTTTCAAAATAGGGAGCTAATTTATTCAGCAATTCCGGTGGTGTCGGTACCGTTTTACCCGTTTTTGGGTCTAAGAATTTCAATGCGACCTGTCCCGCATTCAATAATTTGCCCTCTTCATTGAAGAGTTCCATGTGGAAGGTGATTTTTGTGTCGGGCAGTTCTCGAAGCGTCGTCCGGATGGTGATTAATTGGTCATAAGTAGCTGGACGAAGATATCTGACCTGCATGGATACAACCGGCATCATAATACCGAGTTCTTCCTCCATGTATTTATAGGTCATCCCCAGAGAACGCAGCATTTCAACCCGCCCAATTTCATAATATTGGGCATAATTTCCGTAGTAGACGAATCCCATCTGGTCGGTCTCCCCGTATCTTACCCGTTTCTGAAAGTCAAAGCTGTACATCTCAATCCATTTTTTATATACAAGCCGTAAAGGTAAGTATTTATCTTGATAAATATCGAAGAAACTCGTTTAGGGTGTATTTCATTTCCTTAGGTC
>JALVDO010000637.1 GCA_027008975.1 Saprospiraceae bacterium
ATTCAAGCGTTTGTCCAGCAAGCTCTATGTCTTGATGGCGCCCGTAGGTTGACAAAATAATAATCGTAAACAGTCTATTTCCAAAATGTCCAGTAACTATTATAAAAACATTAACCTTGGCGAACCTTGGCGAATACTATGCGGACTTGACGGGATTTATTATTTTTATACGATTGCCTTATCAAAACTGTCGTATGACTCACATAATACATTAATATGAAAGAGGAAGATTGTAAAGAGGGTACGGCTTGCGCTGTGGATTTTTCGCAGGAAGTCGAAGAGAAAAAGGAAATATCCTTCAATAAAGAATACATAAAGCCCGTGATTGGCCTGTTTTTTTTATTGCTGGGGATAGCAATGGATTATTTCCAAGTTCCGTTTTTCAAAGCACCGGTACCGTTAATATGGTTTGGGCTGATTTATGTGGCTATTGGTGGTCCCATTGTACTGAAAGCAATCAGGTTAGTGGGGAAGGGCGATATTTATAATGAATTTGTGTTGATGTCCGTCGCAACGATTGGTGCATTTCTAATTGGCTCGTATGCCGAGGGGATTGCAGTGATGTTGTTTTATGTGATAGGGGAGTTGTTTCAGGAGTCTGCTGTGACCCGGGCAAAAAAATCCATCGAAGCACTGTTGAAAGTCCGGGTCGAGGAGGTTACGGTACTGGAGAATGGCAAAAAAGTAATTACTCACCCTAAAAATGTAGGAGTAGGTCAGATTATACAAGCAAAAGCCGGACAAAAGATAGCGCTAGATGGCATCTTGATATCTGAATCGGCTGTTTTAAATACAGCAGCGCTTACAGGGGAGTCTGCTCCCGATAGTAAGCAAAAAGGAGAAGAAGTGCTAGCCGGAATGGTCAACCTCAATAACTTAATCAAAATCAAAGTAACGAGCAAATATGCAGATACCAAACTATCAAAAATATTAAAACTGGTACAAGAAGCGGTCGGTCGGAAAGCAAAAACGCAGCTATTGATAAGCCGCTTGGCAAAAATTTACACCCCAATTGTATTTTGGCTGGCAATTGCATTGGTAGTCATCCCATACTTTGTCCTGGGAGATGCTTATGTATTCCAGTCGTGGTTTCAGCGGGCATTGATATTTCTTGTTATTTCTTGTCCGTGTGCCTTAGTGGTATCTATTCCTCTTGGATATTTTGGGGGCATCGGTGCCGGATCCAAAAATGGAATTCTATTTAAAGGGTCCAACTTTTTGGATTTGATGACAAAAGTCGATACGGTTGTGATGGATAAAACTGGGACGCTTACCAAGGGTGTTTTTGAGGTTCAAAGGGTGGTCGCATCTGATGATTTTGATGAAGAATTGTTTATAGCCTTAGTCGCCACTCTGGAGGCTAATTCCACCCATCCAATTGCCGATGCCATTGTGAAATTTGCGGACACGCAGACCCAAAAGTTTGAAGTGTCTCAGGTAGAAGAAATATCGGGCTACGGGATGAGGGGAGTCGTCGGAGAATACGAGGTGCTGGCGGGCAATATCAAGTTGCTTGAAAAGTTTGGCGTCCCCTTCGATGATATGCTTAGGTCAAATACCGAAACCATTGTGTTTGTCGCGGTAAATGGCGTTTATGCAGGGTATATTACTATTTCGGATACCATCAAAGAGGATGCACAGCAGGCTATTGATGAACTGCACAAAATAGAAAAGGTGAAGCAAATCGTCATGCTGTCTGGAGACAAGCAAGCTGTCGTTGACCGGATTGCTGCCAAATTGGGGATTGATAAAGCCATTGGTGGATTATTACCGGAAGGGAAAATTGCCGAAGTAGAAAAACTAAAAAAAGCAGGAAGAACGATTGCCTTTGTTGGGGATGGCATTAACGATGCTCCTGTTATTACCCTGTCGGATGTAGGATTGGCAATGGGAGGATTGGGAAGTGATGCTGCAATCGAAACGGCTGATGTTGTTATTCAAACGGATCAGCCTTCAAAAATAGCGACTGCTATCAGGATTGGGAATGCAACCAATGAGATAATTTGGCAAAATATCGCGTTAGCCCTTGGTGTTAAGGTACTCGTGTTAATCCTCGGTGCTATGGGGATGGCAACTATGTGGGAGGCTGTTATTGCAGACGTTGGCGTTGCCCTTTTGGCAATTTTAAATTCAGTCAGAATCCAGCGGATGAAGTTTTGAATACAATCATTTTCCATTGATTCGACTGGTCTTGTTGGAAAACGACCTGCTCTCCTTCG
>JALVDO010000638.1 GCA_027008975.1 Saprospiraceae bacterium
ACAAAGGATAAACACCGTCTTAGCTTTAAATACAAGGAACAGTGGAATGGAATTTTAAAAAGCAATGATTACAAAACTGCTTTTTTTTCCTATGATTCACAAAAATGCCTTGGGCAAACGGGTGAATACTTTGGTTATGGTATGAGCTTACTTGGAGATGAGGCAGGCACCCACAACCTCAGAACGTTTTCGGGCAATTTGAGCTTAGCATATCGCAGACCAATAAACAGAAATAACTTTATAGCGGGTGGTGTGCAGGTAGGAGTATTGCAATCTTATTTTGGAAACAAAGATTTTAGATTTGATACGCAATTTGGGTCTTCCGGTTTTAATCCGAGTGCAAATAATTTTGAAAATTTTGAACGATTTTCAACAGATCCAATGCTTGATATTAGCTTGGGGACAGATTACTATAATTCCAATCATGATTTTCAAATTGGCATAGCAGCTTTTCACATAAATCGACCAAGCATTTCATTTTTGGGCGTCACTCGCGATAATGATCCCAGAGTCGAAACGAGATGGGTTATACATAGCGATTTCAAAATAAAAAACATAAGGAAAAATCAATTTAGATTCCGGTTCCCCTTTATGTTGCAAAAATTTAATCCTAATATCCTTTATTGGCAGTTACTCCCATCCTTGGTTTGGAATAGGAAAATCGGGCTGAGGAATACAAATAATACAGCTTCAATTTCAATTGGCAGCCGAATAACAAAAGATGCTCCAAAGCAAACGATAATCGTCGATTCTGCCATACTTTCCGCTGAAGTAACCATGAATTTTTTTGCGGTGGGAATAACTTATGAAATAAATTTGTCCACTTCGGCACGTGCTTCCAATTTCAGAACAGGACCTGAATTATCTCTACTGTTTTTCATTGACAAAAAGAATACCTGCGTCGTTTGTCCGACAATGGCTAATCCGGTATCATCAAAATCAAAATATTACAATAATTACAACTATTAGAGCAGCCCACCACACACTAAACCACCCCCACACACAGTTATCCTCCTAGAAAACGATACAAATATGCGCACAAGAATACTACTGCTCGCGGGGCTTCTTTCCCTCATTGCCTGCCAGCAAAAGGTCGAAACCTTCCTTTATCAATTGCCTGAGAAGGATTTGGCGTTGAAAGAGCGGCCTGGGAATTACAGCCAAATCGAAAAGAAGGTGTGTCGCGATGCACTTAATTATGCGCCGGATACCAACCACTTGGATTTTACGCCCATGCGCTATGTCCGCGTCAATATCCATTGGCTTTATAATGCGGATAGCACGGGGAATGTGGATAGGAACAAGACGGTAGAATTCTCCAAAGGGATGATACACGCTGCCAATTACAACCTCGGTAAGAACAGGAAAATGTTTCTGCCAATTGGCAATAATACGCCCAACCTACCGATTCCCATCCGGTATGTCCTCACTCCGCGTGGCGATGACCCCGATGATGACGGCATTTATTACCACTACGATGACGAGCTATGCTATTATGTCGATCGCGGCAAAAATGCCAATAATTACAATCGGGATGTTATCAAAAAATATGGCGTTGGGCTGGATACGGTACTCAATTTGTTTTTCCTGCCTCACCACCCCGACAGCGTGCTTTCCAAGACCTACCCGACTTATAAGACCGGCATTGCCCTTGGTACTGCCATCAAGATTGGAGGCGTCTATGAAAACGGTGGTACTTTTTGGGATTACCGTGGGGTTATCAACCACGAGGTCGGACACATATTCGGGCTTTCACACTCCTGGATTCGGAATGACGGTTGTGCCGATACGCCTCCTAATAAAAATTATTTCAGCAAGACTTCCTGCCCCGGATGCGACACCCTCGCCTCCAATAATATGATGGATTATAACGGTTATCAGAATGCCGTCACCCCTTGCCAAATCGGAAAGATGCTCAAAAAAATGGCATCCATCAAAAGTACCCAACGCCATCTCCTCATCAAGAACTGGTGTGAATTCAAGGAAGACAGCACCATTATCATTACCGACTCCATCGCCTGGAATTGCAATAAAGACGTGGAGGGCAACGTCATCATCAAAGACGGTGGAACGCTGGAAGTCATCTGCCGGCTCGCCATGCCTCCCGGCAGCAAAATAGTCGTAGAACCCGGTGGCACACTCATACTAAACGACTGCCGTATCCACAACGACTGTGGCAAGACGTGGAAGGGTATCGAGGTACAGAAGACGAAGAAGA
>JALVDO010000639.1 GCA_027008975.1 Saprospiraceae bacterium
ACCAAATTGGGAATTGCTGAATTTTATTGACTTTTCGAGTCAAGTTATTTCAGGACAAGACAATTTATTAAAACGATTGGTAAATCTGAAATCGTTAATCGATGTTCCTTGTTCAGCTTGCCCGTATGGGGTGTTCTTCACGTTCCTTGTTCTTAAATCAAAAAAGATAACTACTTGCCACCTTATGATTTAAATCAGAAAATGGGGAATGTTGAAAGAATAATAAACAAGAAATTGAATATCCCATACGGGCAAGCTGAACACCGATTAACGATTAACGATCTTAGAAGTTTTAAACAAAACAAAGTTTGATTTGGAAAACGAATTAGTAAATCTGAAATCTTCAATCAGCTTGCCCGTATGGGGTGTTCTTCACGTTCCTTGTTCTTAAATCAAAAAAATTAATTACTTACAGGTGTCTGTTTTTTGACAAAAATTGTGCACTCGTAAGTAGTTACTATTTGCCTATACCTTACGTCTTTCGCTTCTTCTTCTTAGCTGCCGGGAATAGGATATTATTCAAAATAAGCCGGTAGCCGGGAGAGTTGGGATGGAGGCTCAAATCCGTCTCAGGATCATTGACGAAGTGGCGATAATCCTCCGGGTCGTGACCTCCGAAGAACGTCCAAAAGCCCTTGCCAAAAGTACCGTGGATATAGCGCACTTCGTTGAGTGGTTTGGTTTCTCCAAGCACCAGTACATTTGATTTGACATACTTGCGTTTGAAGGCGGTCGTCTGCCCCATAAATCCCTTGACGGTGCGGGTATGGTTTTGTGTCAGCATCGTCGGTACGGGGTCCCATTTGGCGGAGAAGTCGAATAGGGTGAAATAATCCTGCTTGGGATTCACCTTGCGAGCAGGTCCCGTATTGTCAATGGTGGAGTATTCGTAAGTCAGCGGGTTTTTAATGAGCTTAAAATCCTTGAAGGCGAAGGTCTTACCAAAGTCCAGTTTGCTTTGGGCGTTGGGGTCAGCGGGGTCACCGTCGTAGATGTCGGCGCAGATGTCCACACCATCGGCAGCAAGTGCAATATCGTAGGTGTCCGTTGCTGAGCACATGGCAAACATAAAGCCGCCACCGCCAACGTATTCCCTGATTTTCTTCACAACTGCCAGCTTCAACTGAGATACTTTGTTGAAGCCCAATTTGGCAGCCAATGCTTCCATTTTCTTTTGATTCTCCCGATACCAAGGCTGATTGTGATAATTGGCATAAAACTTACCGTACTGCCCGGTGAAGTCCTCGTGGTGTAAGTGTAGCCAGTCGTATTGCGCCAGCTCGTCGTTGAGTACCTGCTCGTCATAGATTGTTTCATAGGGTATTTCTGCGTAAGTTAGTACCATGGTTACGGCATCGTCCCAGGGTTGTATTTTCTCGCCTTTGTGGTTAAAGTCCGGGGTGTAAACGGCGATTTTGGGCGCGACCTCTAATTTCATCGCATCCATATTGATCTCAGGGTTGGCGATTTCTGTGAGAATTAGATTGAATTGAGCATCGGCGATGATTTCGTAGGTGACTCCTCGCGTTTTACATTCTCTTTCGAAAATTGGATTTGAGCGAAAAGCAAAACTCCCTCCCCTGTAATTTAGCAGCCACCAGGCTTCAACACCCTTGTCCAGCACCCAATAGGTAATACCATACGCCTTGAGATGGTCTTTTTGGTCGGTATCCATGGGCAATAATATATAAGCGGCTCTACCCACCTGAATGGTGGCAAACAACATCACGACTACAAAAATTATTTTTTTCATTGTACTTTTTTCATTTAAAACGCTAATTTCGCCTCTTGCGATATAAATTTTTCAACAAAAGACCGTTATTGGTAACAAAACGATGATTCATTTGTTGAGTTTTTCGTCGTACATTAAGTGTATTATATGGAAAATATTAGCTTTCAATATCCAATTTGGTATTTTATTTTTTGCATTTTGGCAGGAGTTGTCTATGCCGCCATCCTTTACTACAAGGATCGCTCTATGGGCGAGGTGTCTCCAAAGATGAACACCATATTGGGTATTCTTCGATTTCTAACGGTTTCCGCACTTAGTGCTTTATTGTTATCCCCCATTTTAAAAACCAGAAAGACAGAAAGTAAAAAGCCGATTGTCGTCTTTGCACAGGATGTATCCGAATCGATTGGCACCAATATGGATTCCGTCGCCATTCGGGATTATAACCGGCAGATCGAGGAATTGGAGCAGTCTTTGGGGGAT
>JALVDO010000640.1 GCA_027008975.1 Saprospiraceae bacterium
ATCATCATCTAATTGGTCATACGGAATCGTCGAAAATTGACCGAGGATAGAATCTATCTTTTCCTGTTGTTCGACCACGGCATTGGGGTTGAAAAATTTGAATTTCAATTCCACCCAAAAATCTCTCGCCCTCCAATTGAATTGGGTGACCAATAGAATAACTGCCCATGAAATAAGAATAGCATCAATAAAGGCTTTTTTACTCATTCTTTTTTTTTCAAAAAAATGAATTTATGTGCAATCAACCAAATTATTGTTCTATTTTTATGTTTTTAAGGCTTTTATTGCAGGGAAGACCTTGGCGAATCCTTTGTGCCCTCTGCACCGGTACGTGCCCAGCTAGCCCGTATGGGTATGGGCGGGATTTACTTTTTTATTTGATTGCCTTATTATTAAGTATTGAACAGTGGTATAAATAAATGAAAAATTTACAAAAGGATTACGACTACATCATCATTGGCTCCGGTTTTGGAGGCGCTGTTTCTGCACTTCGATTAGCAGAGAAAGGCTATCGCGTATTGGTTATTGAAAAGGGGAAGCGATACCGAAAGGATGACTTTCCTAAAACCAATTGGAACATCCGCAAATGGCTGTGGATACCCTTACTGAAGTGTTTTGGCATTCAAAAGCTAACCTTCTTTCGCCACGCTTCCATCCTGAGTGGCGTCGGCGTCGGAGGTGGCTCCCTCGTCTATGCTAATACGCTACCCAAACCCAAAACGCCCTTCTACAACCACGGCTCGTGGGCTGCATTGAACGACTGGGAAACGGAATTAGCCCCTTATTACGAATTAGCCTGGAAGATGCTCGGCGCAGATGTTACCCCTTTTCAGGGGGAAGGCGATAAAGCACTGGAGCAGTACGCCCGGCAATTGGGAAAGGAAGCTGATTTCGCACCGACAAAGGTAGCCGTCTTTTTCGGAGAGCCGGATGTAGAGGTTGCTGATCCTTATTTTGACGGCAAGGGACCTAGTCGCGTGGGCTGTACCGCCTGTGGTGCCTGTATGACGGGATGTCGTGTGGGGGCAAAAAACACCCTTGACAAAAACTATCTTTATCTCGCGGAAAAATTAGGGGTGACAATTCTCCCGGAGCGCGAAGTCGTCGATGTCATTCCCTTGGGTGAAAACGGGAAGGACGGGTATGAAGTCGTCATCAAAGACAGTACTAAGTGGTTTTCCGCAAAGGAAAAAATAACGACCAAAGGGGTGGTGTTTTCCGGTGGTGTATTGGGAACGGTGCCGCTTTTGTTAAAACTGAAATCGACTTCCCTACCCAACCTGAGTGATACCGTAGGTGCTATGGTCAGAACCAATAATGAAGCCCTGATTGTCGATGTGTCAACCGATGAAAATAGAGATTTTTCAACCGGAGTAGCCATAGGTTCTATCCTTAAAATGGACAAGGACAGCCATCTGGAGCCCGTTCGTTACGGCTCGGGGTCGGGCTTTTGGCGGATGGGAATGATGCCGATGGTGAGCGAGCCGGTTTTTTGGAAGCGGATGCTCAAATTATTGATTACGCCACTTCGTCGCCCATTGTTGTGGTGGAAGACTATTACTGTCCGCAATTTTGCCAGGCATTCATCCATTCTACTATTCATGCAACACCTCGATAGCACGCTGCGTTTCCGAAGGGGATTATTTGGGATGAAGTCTTCAATGGAAAAGGGCAGAGCACCAACGGCATTTATCCCCGCTGCTCACCGTGCTGCAAGGGAGTATGGCAAAATCATCAATGCACAGCCAATGGTATTGTTTACGGAGACGCTGACCGGAATCCCTTCTACCGCCCATATCCTCGGTGGCGCTGTCATGGGTAAAAACAGGGATGAAGGCGTGATTGATAGCCAAAACAGGGTATTTGGTTACGAAAATATGTACGTCTTCGATGGCTCCATGATTAGCGCCAACCCCGGCGTCAATCCCGCGCTGACGATTACGGCGCTGACCGAGCGGGGGATGGATTTGGTGGGAGATGGAACACGGATCTAACGGATTTAACGGGTCAGAACGGATTAAAAAGGGGGTGCTGAGGTTAAAGTTTTTAGGATTGAATAATTATTTTTAAAATGATAACAAAAATGCTACTCTACCCGACGGTTTTGAGTGATTTTTTTAAAAAAAGAGGAAAAGTTAAATTTGTGTTCTGAAACAACATACAAAAATACTTTTCCTCATGGATCGAAATCCACTTGCAAACTTAGTAAA
>JALVDO010000641.1 GCA_027008975.1 Saprospiraceae bacterium
GCTATTCGTTGAAATAAACCTGTCTTTTTTTGCCGTCTTAAGTCTCTGATGCTCCAATTTTCCAAAATAGCTTGCTTTTCGTAAAATTCTCTTTCAATATCATCTTTCGTCTTCAAAAGTTCATAATAATGTGACCAACTCAATAAGTGTGACAGTGTCACACCATTTGGGTATTTTATGTAGAAAAGCCGCATATAGACGATATTACTTCTGCTAAATCCGCTTCCGTGACGGGCGGTTAAGTCTTTTGAAAGTTTATCTAGTAATTTCTTACCATATTCGGCTTTAATTTTACCTTTTTGTTCAAATTCTACAATATATTTTCCTGTATTCCAATTAGATAAGATTAACTCATCATTAATGGCTTTGAACGCCTTTTGTTTAGCTTTGAGGTAATTTTCACTTATTTTTTCAAGAAGTTCTTTATAACCTTTTTTCTCAAATAGTTCAATCATCAATAAAGTTTTTCAATAAATGTGAAACTGTCTCAGCGACTTTGTTCTTATCAACAAAGATAAAGTTTTTTTGCAATTTTATTATCCATTTTTTGCACCACAACTTCACAACTTGTGTACACACATTAGCTCGCCCTTAAAAGAAACGAATATGCACATTATCCTCCTTTTCAATGCTAAGCATAGCCGCAGCATCCCCCTTATTGATGGCAATCTCTAAAAACCCCTGCTCATTGAAGAAACAAACCGTCTCTCCGGTCGTAACGCTACAATAGTTATCGGCTAGTTGCAGGATGGGCTTGTGTCCCTTAAAGGATAATTCAAAGGAGCGGTCCTGCCCTATTTTTTTAAATAATTCCTTGGTGATATTGACAATGGCATTACCGTATTTATCGATATGGATAACGGTTCCCTTCATCTGGTCAGGGCCGGTGACAGCCTGAAGGGTAATGCGTTGTAGAGGGTCTTTCACTTTCTTGCCCAACTGGCTAAACGGCGCACCGGAAACAATGTGTTTTATCGCTTTTGAAATGGCAATTTTGTAGGCATTAAAGCCACCGTTTTTTGATTTCAAGTGATAAAAGCGAGGGTTGTCTTTTTCATCAAAAATGAGAGAAAAAATACCGTTGTCAGGGCCAATAAAATAATGCCCCCGAAACTGTACGGCGACAATCCTCAAATCCTCAACATCCAAATCATTGACATAAATGAGGTGAATCGTCTTCCGTGGGAAATAATTCCAACAATTCTTGAATATAAACGCTCCTTCGGCAATATCAAAGCTGTTTACTTGGTGTGTTATATCCACCAATTGCACGTTGGATACTGCCGAATGCACCATACCTCTGAGCTGCGCTACATAATAATCCCGCTCCCCCATATCCGTCATCAAAGTGACAATTGTGTTCGCAGTATTCCCCTCTTTGTTGTTCATTTAACTCCCAATTTTTGTAAAAGTTGGTGTAAAATTACGAAAAGTATATTACAAATTGCTAATTTGTGCGTTTGTAGAGATAGAATCAATCATGTAACTACCCGGAGACTCCTGTTTTCAGACATGAAATAGTGTATTGCCGAGTAGTTACTCAATCATTAAAAATAATAATTTGAGTGAAATAGTACTAAAAGTCGAGGGTGTTGATCCCGCAGCCCTGTTTGGTCCTCATAATATACGCCTTAACGT
>JALVDO010000642.1 GCA_027008975.1 Saprospiraceae bacterium
AATAGCAATAATCCCAGATAGGTCCATATTTTATCCTCGTACAAATACTGGGGAATTAGGTATTTGAGGTTAAAATAAACAATCACCATATAAAACAGCAAATTGATTAACTCATTGGTGAATGAAAAGTACAATCCGTTGGAGGTGCCTTCCCATACGAGTAGTATTAGAAAGAGTACTACCCAAAAAAAGGTATGATATACAATCCTGCGTGAAATGAAATGATATGCCTTGCCAATTGTCGAATCCATACAGACACAAATGAACAAAGGATGTCATCAATTTACAAATATCTTAGATGAAAGATGCTTTTTTATTGATTGATGGGCGCCTTTTTTTATTATTTCTTACCTTTGCGGGATGGACAATGAGAAAAATTCAAAAACAACGGAAAAGCTGATGAACCATTACCGGGAAATCATTCGAGGACTTGGTGAAGATGTGAATAGGGATGGCTTGTTGAAAACACCGGAGCGCGTAGCCAAGGCGATGCAATTTCTGACTAAGGGTTATCGCGAAGACCCACGGGAGGTGCTACTTTCTGCAATGTTCGAGGAGGAGTATAGCGAGATGGTTTTGGTCAAAGATATTGAGCTTTATTCAATGTGTGAGCACCATATGTTACCCTTTTTTGGGAAGGCGCATATAGCTTACATCCCCAATGGGCACATTGTCGGCTTGAGTAAAATACCTAGAATTGTGGATATTTTCTCCCGAAGATTACAAGTACAGGAGCGCCTGACACTTCAGATATTGAACTGCATCAATGATACTTTAAACCCACAGGGTGTAGCCGTGGTCATTGAGGCCAAACACATGTGTATGGCAATGCGGGGAGTGGAAAAGCAAAACTCCTTTACCACGACATCTGCTTTCACCGGTGTTTTTGAAAACGTTGAAACGAGAACAGAATTTCTAAATCTAACCAGTCATAAATTACACTAAGAATATGATCGCATACGTATTTCCGGGACAGGGCTCCCAATTTGAAGGAATGGGAAAAGAATTGTACGACGGAAGCCCGGAAGGGAAGGCGCTGTTTGAGTTGGCAAACGAGGTGCTGGGGTTTCGCATTTCCGATGTGATGTTTTCCGGTACTGCCGAGGAACTGAAGCAGACGAAAATCACCCAGCCCGCTATTTTTATTCACTCAATCGTCACGGCCAAACTGGCAGGTGATGATTTTAAACCAAATGCTGTTGCCGGGCATTCTCTCGGAGAGTTTTCAGCTCTTGTTGCTGCTGATTCTTTGAGTTTTGAAGATGGGCTAAAGCTGGTCTATCAACGAGCATTGGCGATGCAAAGCGCCTGCGAAAAAACGGAAGGGACAATGGCAGCTATTCTTGGACTGGACAATGAAGTGGTCGAGCAGGCATGTGAAGCCGTTGAAGACATCGTTGTTGCCGCCAACTACAATTGTCCCGGGCAATTAGTCATTTCGGGAACAGTCGCCGGGGTAGAACAAGCGATGGAGTTGTTGAAAGAAAAAGGAGCCAGACGGGCGATTTTGTTGCCGGTAGGTGGCGCATTCCACTCTCCGTTGATGGCTTCGGCACAGGAGGAACTGGAAAAAGCCATCGCTGCTACGAATATTCAATCGCCCATTTGTCCTATTTATCAGAATGTCACCGCTAAGGCCGAACAAGACCCGAATAACATCAAAGCGAACCTTATATCACAACTGACTGCACCGGTCAGGTGGACACAAACTATGGAAAACATGATAGCCGATGGCGTGACGGAGTTTGTGGAGGTAGGCGGTAATGGAAAAGTATTACAGGGATTTGTCAAAAAGATTGATCGCAAATTCCCGACACGGGCTTTAAAATAGAAACAATATGATAAAAAATATCATTTTAGGAATGCTAATTATGAGCATTTTTTCATGTGGTCAGGATGGGAATCAACTGCTTGGACGTTGGAAGGTGGTGGGTATAAAAGATGCCGGGCAGTCCCTCGACTTCGATATGGATTCCATTTACTTTGAATTCAGGGAGGGTGATTCCTTTTTGATGACAGATACCTACGGTAAAAAAATTATGGGAGCATTTAAAATGGAACCGCCGTATCTATATATTTCTACCTTTGAGCGGGAAGGAGAAAGCAAAAAGCCGCTTGAAATCCTGAAATTCACTCCTGATACCCTAGAACTGTTAATGAATCGGAATGGGGTAAAGCGAACTATATACCTGCAAAAAAGATG
>JALVDO010000643.1 GCA_027008975.1 Saprospiraceae bacterium
GTCATCAGGGGAAGGCATATTTTTCACTATAATGGAATCTGCCGATAGTAAGAACTCTCCTTCATCATTTACAAAAATACTGCGATCTCCATCACCAAAATACACATCCGCATTTATGGTGTGCCCTTCGTCGGTGTCAATGATAACTTTTAGAGGTTCCTCTCCAGGATAAACGGACTCCTCCTCTTCAGTGACCTCCATGGGGTGTCTGCTTTTTTTCATTTTTTGGATTTCATCCAAATAGAGGTGATAGGACTCCGGCGGAATGACTTTGCCATCAATCATCAACTTTTTTATTTCCCCATTCTCCATTTCCACAGAAATATCTCTGTTACTTTCCACAACCTGGATTTTTTCCCTTTTTTTCTTTTTCGGAATGGTGTCCTGCCTGCTATTTGGAGGGGGAACAGCAGAGGGGACAAAAGTTGCCTCATTATTGCAAATCTGGCTTTCGATTGAAAATTCGGGGCGGGCATCCGTCTCCGTACCGCTTGACATACCAAGTAGCAGGATTGCCAGCAAAAATACAATTGATAATTTCTCCATAATACTATTTTTATTTTGTGGGTGATTTAAAATTCTTTGTATCCGGTGCAGGAGTAGCTTTTTTTGCCCTATGAGCGGTAGTGCAAGTGCTGGAGTTGTCTGTGCGTGCTCTTGCAGTTTCAGAAGTGTTTTTGCGTAAAGCAGCTTATTCCCTCCGAGGGATACCGCTATGTCGTCGCAGGTATTTTCCCGCTCCTGTCGCACCTTATTTGATATCCACCACACGACGGGGTGATAGAAAAATAGCGTCTCCACCACTGACTGAAAAATATTAGCCCAGTAGTCGTGGCGGTGGATATGCGCTATTTCGTGTGCCAAAATGGTCTCCAATTCCTCCATTGACAGTTGATTAACCAGCCCGACCGGGAATAAAATCAGGGGTTTCAGCCAACCGGTTACCATGGGAGATTGTACGAATGAAGAGGTTGCTACGCCGATTTTCCGACGTAAATGCAGCCTTTTGCCGATGTTTAATACCAACTGTTGCAATTCTGACCCTTGAAGGATTTCGCTTCGTTTCCTTAGGGTATGGAGGTAGAAATGGCTACCCAGTAACCGGATTGCAAAAAAACAGACACCTAATATCCAAAACCAAACAATCCCGTAGATATGCCTAGTAACAAAGGATTCGACGAAAGTAGCGTCTTGTGTAGTATCGGGGATAGGACTTGTTGCTCGAAGCACCACTGCAATAGTTTCCTGAGTGTCATTCGCCGAAGGCGGTACATAATATGTTCCGAAAGTGGTAATACCTCCGGTGAGTATCAGCAGTAAACCAAGCATTCCGATCAGGTAACGAAATTTTGGATTACTCTGCCGAAACACCCAAAACAACACCGCTACTAACAAACCGACCGCCAATCCCTGCCACAGAGCATGAACCACCGTCCAGGCAAGTGCATAGGCAATATTTTCATCAAAATACATCATTGTTCTTTTTCTTTTTTTTCAATTAGTGCCTTTATTTCCTCCAACTCATCCTTCGACGCCTGATGGTCGCCGAGTGCCTGCATGACCATCTTCATCGCCGAGCCCTTGAAGGTCGATTGCAGAAACCGTTCCAGCAGCTTCTTTTGGGTAACGTCTTCCGCTACCTCCGCCTTATAGACGTGTGTTCGCTTCGAAGTATCCCTGCTAAGCAGCCCTTTTTCCAGCATTATTTGCATGAGTTTTAGGGTCGTGGTATAGCCCACTTCCTTGCCTTTGGATAATTCGTCGTTGACAGCCCTCACCGTACAGGGACCTAATTCCCATAAGACCTGTAATATTTCCAGCTCTCCTTCTGTTGGATTTG
This sequence comes from Saprospiraceae bacterium, assembly GCA_027008975.1. Lineage (GTDB taxonomy): Bacteria > Bacteroidota > Bacteroidia > Chitinophagales > Saprospiraceae > JALVDO01. The sequence continues at coordinate 1,841 of JALVDO010000643.1, forward strand.
TCTTTTTCATAAATCATTGTTATTGTACGAATCTTTTCGTAATACATGGGCAAAGATATACGAAGTTTTTCGTAGATGCAAATTTTAGTACGAAATTTTTCGTATTTCCCTGCATTTTGCAGAATTTAGTGCGGTAAAAAAAAGGTGACTGTGGGAAACAGTCACCTGAAAGCATTGTTCTTGAATCAAAAATTATAACTACTGCTCGCTGCGACCTGCGGTCGCAATGCGGGCATTGGCGTAGGCTTTCAGCCTACCGTTCCGTACATAGTTAGAGTAGCACTACTTTTTGTATTTGCTTACCAATCTTCAAATAATAGGTTCCCTTTGACAGATTAGAGAGGTCGATGCGACCACTTT
>JALVDO010000644.1 GCA_027008975.1 Saprospiraceae bacterium
CGCCCCAACGCGGAAGCCGGAAATGCCAAAATCCTTGGAGAAGGAATACCACCAATGCAGATATGGACTCTTTCGTTCTTCTATGATTTTCAGAAAAGAAACAAAAGGCGTATCGCTGGGATAGTCCCCTTTAATATCCGGATGACTGGTATCGATCAAAGATAATGCATAAATTTCGTTGACAATAAGGTGGACTTTATTGGCGACGCACCAGTTGGTCACATCCAATAGTTGTTCGCGGCTATAGATACCTCCGGTTGGATTGTCGGGAGTCGTCAAAACTAATATGCGGAAATTCTTTCCCTGATTTTCAATATCGCGTTTGGCTTGATTTAATATTTGGGTATCCATCAGCAATCCGTCTTTCAGTGCTGATAATTCATGGTGGGTAATGATGTCAAAGCGTTGGAGCCCTGCAATATTGCCAATATCCTGCCTGTAAACAGGATAGCACGGCGCGGGAAAGGCAACGACATCATCACGGTCACCCAATACAAGTGCTGTCATTTCGATGACGCTTGTCGCTCCGGCAGAAAAGACCATTCGCTCGGCGTCTATCGGGCAATGCGCTAGAAAGTCGGCTAAAAAACCGGCTACAGCCTCTCGAAAAGAAGGTGCTCCCCTGCCGGAAGTATAACCGGCGACCCAGGCGGGAATTTCTTTGCTACGAGCGATTTGCTGTATTTTATCCCGGAGTAGCTGCCAGCAAAGCTTGTTTTCGGCAACGTTGAGCGGGAAAGCTCCGTCCGGATTGGTATCTTTATGGTAGAGATTTTGGACGGCATCAAAATAAGCCTCCATATCCGTTCGGATAACGGAAGTGGAGGCTTTTATCCCACGCTTGGACAGGTGGCTAGGTTGCATTTTCTACAGCTTGTTGATTTTTTCCAATAGTGCTTCTGTCTCACTAGCATCTTCACCGCTTTTTTTGGCGAGTTGGATGGCTTTTTTTGCGGCTTCGGCAGCCTCTTTTTTCATGCCGAGTTTGTATAACAGGGCGGCATAGGTGTCCGTATTGGCATAACCTTCATCAAGTTCGACTGATTTTTTTGCCCAGTTAAGTGCCATTGTCAAGAGTTTTTTGTCCTGAATGGCATCATTGGTATAGTAGCTCCATGCCATCTGATTTCTCATCTGAGCATCATTAGGAGCAAACTTGTTAAAGTAGCGATCGATTTTTCTGGTGATGAGTTGCCAATCTTTATCCTCAGCGCGTAGGAGTGAGACAAACTCCACTCTTGCTAGTAATTTTTCGGCATCTTTGTAACCCGACTTTTTTAAATCTGAAACGGCTGCGGAATAAGCGCCCTCTCCTTTTTGTTTGGCATTAGCAAGAGACTGTAGGAAGGTTTGCTCTATATATTGGTCTATTGGGTAGTCCGTGAGTTTTTGGCATTCGTCCTGGTTTTTTAACAGGAACTGGAAGCCTTTATTGTTGGTGTTATTGACGATTCCTAAAATCAATTCTACATTTTCTTTGGTCATTAGGTCTTTCTCATCTTGGAAGTAAAAGTACCAATCGGCAGCTTCTTTGACGTCCATCATAGCTCGTGATGATTTGGTAAGGTAGGTTCGGATAAAATCCATGTCGCGCTCCCCCGCTTCGTACCGGTCTATCAGTCCACCGATGTTGGCGTTGGGGTCGAGTGCGTCTTTACCGGTTTGTAGTAGCTGTTCCGGATTGAGTGCTCCGACCGCCTTGTGTACCAAATCGCCTTCCGCATCGATGAATATCAGAGTAGGGTAGGCGCGGACATCGTATTTTTTTGCAAAGTCTAGTCCCTCTCCCTTCTCCATATCCAATTGGTAGGAAATGAGGTTTTCGTTGAAGTATTTTCCGACGTTCTCGTCAGGGAAGGAGTTGGCAGCCATCCATTTGCAGGGACCGCACCAGGTTGTAAAAGCATCGACGAATATTACCTTATTTTCTTCTTTCGCCTTTTGTTTAAGGGCTGCAAGATCCCCTTCGAAGAATTGTATGCCCTGAGCGTTGATGAGTACGACTGTGAATAATAGTAAAAGTGTAGTAAGTGATAATCTCATGTTTTATTTTTTAAGTGTGATTTATTTTTTTGTGTTTCTTGTTTCCTGTTCGGTGTTCGGTGTTCCTTGTTCCGATCATTGAGCCCAAAGGGATCGGTGAGCGGATTTGCTTAAAAAAGGCTAAATCAAAGATGCTGACAGGTGCAACCTCGTCAGT
>JALVDO010000645.1 GCA_027008975.1 Saprospiraceae bacterium
AAAGATGAAATTTATGTGGATGGGGATACGATATATGTGGTGAACGAGACGGGCGAATTGGTGGATCACGTCCTCACCCCACAACCCCACCTCGAACTACAGATAAACAGCAATCAGAGCAGCGATATTGGCACCATCACCTGGGAAGAACCCAATCCCATTAATGATGTGAACAATGTACCCATCTTTGCTCAAATGCCGGGCAATCCGGCAGAAATAGCCCTTGTTCTTCAACCCGTCCACTACACCGGACTGACCGAGCTGGTAGCACATTTCGGAGCAGGACAGACGACCTCTGTGGTTGTTTTTCCTATTAATTTGATGGTGGACTACCAATTAGGCGATGTGATTGAAACACATACGGATAATCCCTATCCAATCGTCATAAATAATAATGAAGGAGGTTTTATGACCCGCCCCGGACTGGAAATAAAGGTTGATTTAGTATTTCCAACAGAAGAAGATGACCACTATACTATCAAAGAGGATGACCCGCCGGTGGTAATATGGGAGCGTGGCAATCATTGTGAGGATCCAAACGTTTTGGTATCATTGTTTTCGAATAATAAAATGATTGCCTATAAGGTGAAGAGTTTGAATATTCGCTGTCCGTTTGGTTTGAAAGAACTGACCGTTACACCAAGGGATGCAGATGGCGCTTTACAAACAGAAAGGGCGGCTCATTCCGGAGATACCTTGTATATTGTCTCTAAAAATAATAATTTGAAGCGAGTGCTGAAATATCAATTAGGTTGGGAGGGAGCCGTGCCTCAGAAAAATGATTTTTGGGAAAATCAGTCGGGCACAGAGGACGATGAGCCAAGGTGGGAATTTGAAGGGCAACAGTTCACAGCCTGGCAAATGGAGCACTTAACTCATCAGGATTATAATTCCTTTGAGTTGTTTTATGGGCATGATTTTTTTCCGGGTGCTTTTATCCTCAATCCTGTTGCTGGTGATGACAATATTAATTACTATACTACTACGGTGGATGTCTTTGGACAAAGAAAGTCGGTGGAGTTGGCTTTTTTGCGGGAGAATCGGCAGTCACTAAATTGGGATATAACATTTCTGACGGATATAATGAGGTCGGTAGGAAAAGGTTTTGCCTTGGCTGCTAAATTTTTGGCAAATCCAAACTCTAATGATCAACTTTCTTTTGTGAATGACGAAATAAGATTGGGATCAAAATTGACTTTAGTGATAACAAAAGGGGTATCTGCTACCAAATTAAATAAAGAAGATAAAAAGAGTCCTAGTTATTATAACATTAGAAATGTCAATGCAAGTTTAGGGTTGAAACCAAAGAAGGCAATCAAAATACCCATTGTTCCTGCTAGCTTTATAATACCTAATGTAGTCAGTGTAGGGGCTTATATTAAAATAGGAGGTAGTATTGCTTTAGTCCATGAGATTTCCCAGAAGAAAAAGTACTATGAAAATACTTATGTTGCTACTAAAAAATCATTACAATTAACCGGTAAAATTAAATTTGGTGGAGGGGTAGGTTTGGAATTTGGCAACGAAGAATTTAGAAAACATTTGGAAATAATAGCTGAAGCCTTGTTGAGTTATCCTATTGAATTAAAAATGCAATATAGATGGAATACAGATGGTTCGCCAATAGAGAATCCGATAAGTAGAGAATTTAATCATGGTCCTGCTTCTATAGATATTGTAGTCATATTAAGAGTTCATGCCAATTGGCATGGAAATACATACAATTGGGATTTGCTAAATATTAGCAGAAGTTTTGCATTAACGGATAAAGTTTTCAATAAGTGCTGTTTTGATTGGAATGATAACCCAATAACTACTTGTAATGATTGTGACTAATATATGGTATTCTTTTAAGTTTGGTTTTGCTATTTAATATCCCAAACTTAATCAACATAAACAAAATGAATAATGAAATATAATAAACTAGATAGTAATCAGAAAAAAATTGTCAATATTGCATTGGTATTATGTATTCCTATGTTGTTTGGTATTTACAAAAGTGTCGAAGCCCAACTTATTGAGCTACCCTATATGTTAAGAGAAGATAACGCGAAGGTAGTTAAATACACAACAGTTAAAGAATATTGTCAAGAAATGGATGCAACCTATTGCGAATGGAATGCCCGAGGCTATAGGTCAGAAGATTCTCTATTAATTCAAGTTGGGTTTGATGATATATGTGCAAAATTCGATACTATT